>NZ_AZVA01000045.1:0-20346 GCF_000513975.1 Paracoccus sp. J55 | reverse complement strand
ATCCGGTTCACGATGAAGCGCCCAGGAACATACTCCAGCTCTTCCGTGACGTCCTCGCCGATCCGGCGCAGGCGACCGCCGCAATCGGCACAGGCATCGGCGCCGGGCATCAGTTCCACCTCCATCCGGGGGATATGATCCGGGATCGGACGGCGCTTGGGTTTGCCCTTCTCCTCGATGTCCGGCAGACGCATCCGCGCCGTCATCGCGGCGGCCGCGATCTCGCTGGCCTCAAGAGCCAACTGAAGCTGTTCTGCCGTCTCCGAGGACGCGCCGAACCGGTGTGCCCGGTGCCCGGCCAGTTGGTGGCGCAGCTTCTCGATCAGGATCGCCTGCGCCTTCACCTCGGCCAGAAGCCGCGCGGTGAAGCTGCGAAGCTCCTCGGGGTCGTCCGGCAGGGTCAGGGTGTGATCGAGCATGGGAGAAGTCTATCTCACGGGATTCCTTGTGGGAATCCTGCGATTGCATGCCCCTTGGATTAGCCTGCCGCCAAGGGCCTCCAGGTCCGCTCCGGCGCGCGCCAGTCGATCCCTTCCAGGAGCATCGACAGCTGCGCCGGCGTCAGCGCCACCTTGCCTTCCTTCGCCGAGGGCCAGACGAACCGTCCCTTCTCCAGCCGCTTCATGAACATGCAGGCCCCCTGGCCATCCCACCAGATCACCTTCACTAGATCGCCCCGGCGACCGCGGAACACGAACAGATGCCCGGCGAACGGGTCCTGCTTCAGCACGGCCTCGGCCTGCGCCGCGAGCGCTGCAAAGCCCTTGCGCATGTCCGTCACCCCGGCCGCCAGCCAGACCCTCGTAGTGGCCGGAACCGGGATCACGCCGTGAGACCCCGGATCAGCCGCGCCAGCGCCTCGGGATCATAGCTCCCGCTGATCCGCATCCGGTGACCGCCGGCCAGCTCGATCTCGATGCGGTTCTCGGCGACAGGCGCTGCCGCAGGTGCTTGCTCTTCCGCGACTATCTCTACCGGCAAAAACCGCGCCTCCTCCGACGAGGCCGGAACCGACGCCGGGTCGGGCGCAAAGCGGGGATCGCGCAACCACTTGAAGATCAGGTTCGCATTGACCGCGTAGCGTCGCGCCACCTGCGCTACCGAAACGCCCGGCGCAGCCGTCTGGAAACAGATCGACCGCTTCTCCTCATCCGTCCAGAGCCGCTTCGTCCGACGCGCCACGCCATCACCATAGTGTCCACTATCGATGGTGGACACTATCCCGCACCCTCAGCACGCGGCAGGGCGGTCAGGCCGGACGGTTACGCTTCACGGCGATCTGGCGGGCATTCTGGCGCTGAGCCTGAATGCGGATCGGCTGACCGGACAGCAAAAAACCTCCTGCAAACAGGAGGTTGAGGAAAGTGCAGGATTTTGGTTGCGGGGGCAGGATCTAATCTTCACTTGCTGCCCGAGCAAGTGAAGATGGTTGCGGGGACCGGCGTCGATCATAACTTGCAATCGACGCCAGCAAAGATGGTTGCGGGAGCGCGCAACTACCGATGCCGACACTCGTTGGAGGTCGCTGTCTAGCAGCCCTCCAACCGAGCGTGACCCCCGGCCGTAACGTACAGCCTCATATCCTCCAGCCCCAGGCCTCTGCCGCACACGCTCGGTAACACTGACTGGCAGGACGGTGCGGACTCATTCCCTCTATCCCTGCATTCTCAATGCAGCATCCAGACGATGGACCGAGCCGTTCATCATCGGGTTGCGGATAATGGTCATCGCCAGATCGGCGAACTCCTCGGGTTTCCCGAACCGCCGCGGGAACGGAATCGTGTCAATCACCGCCTGACGAACTTCTTCCGTCATGGCATCGACCATGGCAGTTCCCATCAGGCCCGGCGCGATTGCAGCAACGCGGATGCCATGAGATGCGAATTCCCGTGCGGCAGGCAGGGTCAGAGCGGCGACGCCCCCCTTCGAGGCACCATAGGCTGCCTGACCGATCTGCGCCTCATAGGCCGCAACCGAGGCAGTGTTGACGATCACCCCCCTCTCACCAGTGGCATCAGGTGCATTGGTTGTCATCCGGTGGGCTGCAAGCCTCAGCCAGTTAAAAGTGCCGATCAGGTTAACACTTACCACGCGCTCGAATTCTTCGAGGTCCATCGGGCCGCTGCGTCCGATGATGCGCTTGCCCGGTGCAATGCCC
The DNA here is from genome assembly GCF_000513975.1 of Paracoccus sp. J55. Lineage (NCBI taxonomy): Bacteria > Pseudomonadati > Pseudomonadota > Alphaproteobacteria > Rhodobacterales > Paracoccaceae > Paracoccus > Paracoccus sp. J55. Next base: position 18,188 of record NZ_AZVA01000045.1, on the reverse strand, counting down.
GCACAGTTCACCAAGACATGCGGAGCACCCAGTTTATCGACGATCTCAGACATCGCGGCCTGACCAGCCGCCGCATTGGCGACATCGCAGCTTATGCCCAGGGCACTGATGCGGCTTGCTGCTGCCTGCGTCCTGTCGGGGTGCAGATCGACTATTGCGACACGTGCACCAGCCTCGGTCAGGGCCGAAGCGGTGGCAAAGCCCAGCCCGGAGGCTCCACCGGTTACGACCGCCACCTTGTTGTCAATATCCATGTTGTTTCCTCTGTATCAGTGTGCGTCGCCAATGAAGCGCGCGAAGCCCTCCACCGGCTCGCGTTCTGTTTCGAACATGTTTTCCGGGGCCATCGGCGCAGCGCGGCCCAGCGCCATGCCCAGAATGACTTGCCGATCCGCTGGAATCGAAAGCTGTTCAGAAATCACCCTGTGGTAAGGGCAGAAAGCGGCTTGAGGGCAGGTATCCAGCCCGAGCCCGCGCGCCGCGATCATCACATTCTGCACAAACATGCCAAGATCCAACCAGCTTCCCTTTTCCATGTCTCGATCAAGCGTGAAGAACATCCCGACCGGGGCATCAAAGAACCGAAAATTGCGGGCGTGCTGTGCCGCCATCCGGTCGTTCTGGCCGCGCGCGATCCCGAGGCTGCCATAGAGCGCCCAGCCCACCTTGCGCCGCCGCGCCAGATAGGGCTCGCGCCATTGCCGCGGGTAATAGGCGTATTCGGCCTCGCCTTCCTCGCCTGCCAAAAAACGGCGGACCAGTTCCTCTCCCAAACGCCGCAGCGGTGCCCCGGTCACAACTATGACCTGCCAGGGCTGGATATTCGAGCCCGATGGTGCACGGGCCGCAGTCTCCAGAAGCCGGGTGATCGTTGCCTGCGGGATGGGATCAGGCAGGAAGGCGCGGATCGACCGGCGGCTACGGATCGCCTTCAGCACATCGCTCGCACCCGGCCCGACTTGCGCAGCCAAGGTCATGCCTGCCCTCCGGGCAGAACGGCCGGACGTTCCATCTCCAGATTTGCCAGCTCGTATCCGCGACGGAAATCAAGCACGTGTTTCTCCATCCAGACCCGCGCACGGGATGTGTCGCCCGCGCGGATGGCATCGACGATCTGCTCATGGGCAAAGAGAAGCCGTGCATTCGCGTTCAGCCGCGACATCACCGCCAGAAACGGTGGGTAGAACAGCTCTCCGATCGGCAGACGGGCCGCCTCGATCGCCCGGTTTGCCGTCGCCTTCGCGACCAGTTCGTGGAACGCAATGTCGAGTTCCGTCAGCCGCACCGGATCTGCAAGCGCCGCGCGGGTCTCGGTCAGATTCTGCTCCAACGCCGCGATGTCCGCCTCCGTCCGCCGTCGCGCTGCGCCATCGGCTGCGGCTGGTTCCAAGGCATACATGGCCTCCCACAATTCCTCGAAGGTCACTTGGTCCAGCACCATCGCGATCTTCAGACGTTGCGAGATGTCGCCCGATTGGGGCAGGGTCGCAAACAGCTTCTTCTTGCCCACCTCACGCCGGACGAAGCCGTTCTGCTCGAGCACCCGGATCGCCTCGCGGATGGTCGAGCGATTGACGCCCAGCTTTTCCGCCAGTTTGGCCTCGGAGGGCAGGGTCTCGCCCGGCTTGATTTCGCGCGAGATGATCTTGCGTTCGATTTCCGCCGCAAAGGCGCGGAAGGCGGGCTGGGGCGTCGCGACGTCAGGAGGCATTGGCTTTGGAAACCTGTATTTGGAGTTCGGAATTGCGGCTCTTTTCAAGATCGCGCAGAGCCTTGCGCTGTATCTTGCCGGTCTGGGTCTTGGGAAGCTCCGGCACGGCCTCGATCTCGCGCGGATATTTATAGGGCGCGGTAGAGGCTTTGACATGCTCCTGTATCTCACCGACGAGCTGCTCGGTCAGCTCTCGCGCGTCGCGCAGGACGACGAATGCCTTGACGATCTCGCCCCGGTGCTGGTCGGGCTTGCCGATCACGGCGCATTCAAGGATCGCCGGATGGTCGAGAAGGGCATTCTCGACCTCGGTCGGGCCGATCCGGTAGCCGGAAGAGCTGATCACATCATCCCGCCGGCCCCGATAGTAGAAATAGCCATCGGCATCGCGTTCGCCCCGGTCGCCGGTCAGAAACCACCTCCCGTCCGGCCCCTCAACGATCGCGGCCCTTGTCCGCTCATCATCGTGCAGATAGCCCAGCATCATCTGGGGCACAGGCAGGCGGATCGCGATCTCACCCTCGGCGCAAGCCGGCAAACGCAGGCCGTCATCGTCGATCACGTCGAGGTCGAGCCCCGGCATCGGCAGGCCCATGGACCCGTCGCGAACCTCCTTGCAGGGGTAGTTCAGCAATGTCATTAGCGTTTCCGTCTGGCCGTAGGCCTCCAGGATCGGGATGCCGGTCCGTTGGCGCCAGCGGTCGGCCACCACGGGATTGAGGGTTTCGCCCGAAGAGACAGTATGGCGCAGAGAGGTCAGGTCATGCGCTGCGATTTCCTCGTCCACGACGCGGAAGAGTTCGGTTCCGGGCGCGCAATAGACGGTCACGCGATATTTCGCCAGCAGCCGCAGCCGCTCTGCCGGGTCGAAGGGACCATCGAAGAAGAAGCTGCACGCCCCCATGCTCCACGGACCGAAGAGGATGGATGTGCCCGCCTTGGACCAGCCGACATCGGCCGTGCACCAGATGATGTCGCCGGGGCCGAGATCGAGCCAGAACTCGGCCGAGCCGCGCCAAGCATAGAGGCCGCGCGCGGCATGCAGCACGCCCTTTGGCATCCCTGTCGAGCCGGAGGTGTAGTAGAGGACGGCCGGGTCATCCGCCATCACCTCGGCCGGGGCGATGTCGGCCGGGGCATTGGCCAGAGCGGTATCCCAGTCATCAAAGCCCGGTGCGGCACCACCGATTGACAACCGCGCGGGGGCCGCGCTCAGCAGGCCGTCGAATTTCGCGGCATGGGACAGCCGGCAGATCACGCCCTTCACCCCGGCATGGTCGATACGGAAGGCAAGATCCTTTGCGGTCAGCATCTCGATGCAGGGGATCGCCACGGCCCCGATGCGCAGGCAGGCCACCATCGCGATCTGCCATTCCGGGATGCGCGGCGTCATGATCAACACCACATCGCCCTTGCCGATGCCACGCGCCGCCAGCGCCGCGGCCGCACGGCGTGACGCGGCCGAAATGTCGGAGAAGCGGAAAGACCGCTCCTCGCCTTCGGCATTAGCCCAGATCAGTGCCATGCCGTCTCCTTCGCCGGCGAACCGGTCAACGACATCGGTGGCGAAGTTGAACCGCTCAGGAACCTTCCAACTGAAGCTGCCGCGTGTCGCCTCATAATCCTGCATGTTGCGGGGCATCTGTCCCTCCTACCTTGGATGAAGCCCATTCCTGACCATCAGATGGCACCTGCCTCCCGCAGGGTGCCGATCTGCGTTTCGTCGTAGCCGAGGCCCTCCAGAACCTCTTTCGTGTGTTCGCCAAGCCGTGGCGGAGCCGACCGGATCGACGCCGGGGTCTCTGACAGTTTGATCGGGAAGCCGAGTTGCGGCACGGCGCCTTCGACCGGATGCTCGACATGCAGCAGCATGTCGCGCGCACGGGCGTGATCGGTGACCAGGGCTTCGGCGATATCGAGCACCGGGCCGAATGGAATATCGGAGGGACCGAGCTCGTCCACCCATTCATCGCGGCTCCGGGTCATAAAGCGTGCCTGCAAAGCGGCCTTTTGGGCATCGGCCTCCTCACCCTCGGGCCATTGCCGGTCGATGAACTCGGGCGTTCCGAAAACCTGGCAGAATCGCTCCCAGAAATGCTCTTCGATGGCGCCCAGCGCGACATGGCGGCCGTCGGCACATTCATAGACGTTGTAGCAGGGAGCCCGTCCGATCAGGGGACGCTCGCCGCCCCTCGGCTCGATCCCGGCGAAAAGCGCATCTGCGCCATGCAGAGCCAGCCAAGAAATCGCGCCGTCATGCATCGATATGTCGACGAACTGGCCCTGCCCGGTTTTGGCTCGCGACCAGAGCGCGGCCAGAATGCCCGTCGTGGCCATCAGCGACCCGCCGCCCACATCGGCAATCGAGAGGCCCGGCACAATCGGCCCCTCGCCCGCCTTTCCAAACAGCTGCAGCGCACCCGCCTCGGCAAGATAGTTCATGTCGTGGCCCGGGCGCAGCCTCCACGGACCGGTCTGCCCATAGCCTGAGATGGCGCAATAGACGAGGCCCGGGTTGATGGCGCGCAGATCTTCGTAGCCGAGGCCCAGCCTGTCCATCACCCCCGGCCGGAACCCCTCGATCAGGATATCGGCACCGCGCACCAGATCGCGCAGGATGGTCTTGCCCGCCTCGGTCTTGAGATTGAGCGTCAGGCTGCGCTTGTTTCGGTTCAGCAGCAGGAACGACCCGGATTCCTCCTTGGCGATCGGCGGGAAGGCGCGGTTGTAGTCACCGGTCCCGGGCTGCTCGATCTTGAGTACCTCTGCGCCCATATCGGCCAGAACCTGGGTGGCGAAAGCACCGGGCAAAAGGCGGGTCAAATCGAGCACCTTCAGGCCATCGAGTGCCATCTCTGGGCTTTCACTCGCGTTCAGCATGCGGTCCATCCTCCGTCGACCATTAGGGTGGTTCCGGTGACATAGGCCGCCGCATCCGATGCCAGATACAGGCAGGCCCCCACCAACTCGTCTGGCTGGCCGAAACGGCCCATCGGCGTGCGGGCCATGACCCCTTCGGCCAGCGCGGCATTGCTGCGAAGACCCTCGGTCAGGTCGGTGGCGAAATAGCCGGGACCGACCGCATTCACGCGCACCCCGCGCCGCGCCCATTCGAGCCCCAGCTCGGCCGTCATCCGCTCGACGCCCGCTTTGGCGGCGCAATAGGCGGTGGTGCGATCCAGCGCGACGCGGGCCGCAACCGAGGTGATATTGATGATGGATCCTGCCCCCTGCTCCAGCATGGCGCGGCCCGCATGTTTGCAGGCGAAGAACACGCCCGTCAGGTTGACATCAATGATCTGCTGCCATTCCGAGCGCCCGGTATGCTCGGCCCGTTTGTAGAACGGGTTGATTCCGGCGTTGTTGGCGAGCACGTCGATCCGGCCCCAGCGGTCGCGGACGGTGGCGCAAAGGGCCTCGATCTGATCCTCATCGGTCACATCGGCAGGGCAGGCCAGCACCTCGCCTCCGATCTCGGCTACGGTGGCATCCAGCGTTTCGCGATTGCGTCCGGTTATCGCGACGCGGCACCCTTCGGCCACGAAACCCGCGGCGATGGCCTTGCCCAGACCACGCCCCCCCCCGGTGACGATCACGACTTTTCCCGATAGGCCGTCAAGCGCCTGTCTCAAAGCCGATCCCGTCATGCTGTCCTCCTCTCCAGCCTGCGTGCGATGCTCCAGCGATGTACTTCCGAGGGGCCGTCGTAAATGCGGAAGGCCCTGATGTCGCGAAAGATGCGTTCGACCTCGGTTTCGCGGGTGACGCCCATTCCGCCGAGGATCTGGACGGCACGGTCGGCCACGCGGAAGCAGGCCTCGGAGGCATGAACCTTGATCATGCTGCTTTCGGCAGATGCGCGGTTGCCCTGATCGAGAAGCCAAGCGCAATGGCGGACCCCCAGCCGGGTCAGATGCAGATCAATCTCGGTATCCGCCAGCATGAAGCCCACGCCCTCATGCCGAATCAGGGTCTGCCCGAAAGCCTCGCGTTCCTTCGCGTAGCAGGTGGCGATGTCATGGGCGCGCTGCGCCGCGCCGAGCCAGCGCATGCAATGGGTCAGCCGCGCCGGAACCAGCCGGACCTGCGCATAGCGGAACCCTTGGCCGATCTCGCCCAGAATGTCGGTCTCCGGGATTTCGAGCCCCTCGAGTTCGACAACGGCATGACCACCCGCAAAGCTCGAATCCATCGTGTCAAGGCTCCGCTGGATGCGGAAGCCGGGCGTAGGCAGATCGCACAGGAACATGGTGGCACCAAGTTCCTGACCGTCGACGATCGTCCGCGCCATGATGATCGCGAAGGCAGCCCCATCGGCACCGGTTATCAGCCATTTCATGCCGTTGATGACAAAGCGGTCCCCCTTTTTGACGGCGGTGGTGCTCAGCCGGCCAGGGTCGGCGCCGGCCCCGGGATGCGGTTCTGTCATGCAGAAACACGACCGGGTCCGCCCCTCGGTCATCGGTCGCAGCCAGCGCTCCTTTTGCGCGGACGTGGCGACGGCCTCCATCAGATGCATGTTGCCCTCGTCGGGGGCCGCGCAGTTCATGGCGATGGGGCCCAGCATCGAATAGCCCGATGCCTCCAGCACCACGGCCTTGCCCAGATGCGAAAGCCCCATGCCACCGAAATCGGTCGAGACCTGCGGGTTCAGGAGGCCGGCCGATCTCGCCTCGGCGACCAGATCGGCGCGTAGCCCCTCGTCGGGGCCATGCGGGCTTCGACGGGCATCGGCCTCGAAAGGAATGATCCGAGTCTCGACGAAGCTGCGCACACGCTCTTGCAACTCGACGAGTTCCGGCGGCAGGGAAAAGTCCATTCTGTCCTCCTTCAGAACAGTCGCCCGCGCGCCACATCCAGCGCAAAGGCGTAGAGATCGGTTCCCAACTCGCCGAAGGCGGCATAGCGGGGATCGGCGGTTTCGCCGGTGACATGGCGGCGATGCAATTGCAGGAATACCACCGCCAGTTTCAGCACGGTCAGCACCCGCCAAGGGCGGATATCGTTGATGCTGCGCCCGGTCTGACGCCCATAGGCGGCGGCGACCTCCTCGCGGCTGGCAAAGCCGGGGCGAGCGGTCGGCATCTGCGCTAGGCGATGCATGCAGGGCGGATCGCCAGGTTCGGTCCAGTAGGAGAGCATCGTCGCCAGATCGAACATCGCCGGACCGCGCGTCCCCATATCCCAATCGACAAGCGTGGTGGCGCGAAGGGTCCCCGGATCGAGCAGCAGATTGTCGAGCTTAAAATCCGAGTGCAGCAGCACCGGGTTCTCATCCGCAGGTGCGGCGCAGGCCTCCAGCCAGCGCACGACGTCGCGCGCGGCCTCGGGCAGATCGCCCCCCCCGACATCAATGGCGCGCCCGACCCACCCATGCAACTGGCGGCCGAAGAAACCACCCGGTCGCCCGAGGTTTTCCAGACCCACGGCCTCGGGTCTGACGGCATGCACCTGCGTCAGCGTCTTCACCAGCATGAGAGAGAGTGCCCGGCCCGTCTCGGGGGTGGCGGGCAGCGGATCAAGGCTGTCGCCCCGCAGCGTCAGGCCCTCGCGGAACTCCAGAATCTGGAAGGGCACCCCGATCACTGCCGGATCGGTGCACAGATGCAGGCTGCGCGGCGCCAGCGGCAGAGCCTCCCAGAGCCGCGACAGGATGCGGTGTTCACGCGCCATGTCGTTGGCGCCCGGCGGCAGCGGCCCGGACGGCGGGCGGCGCAGCACCGCCCAGCCATCTTGCAGACGGATCAGGTAGTTCAGGTTGGCCAGCCCGCCGGCGAACTGCCGTGGCAGGACCGTCGTGTCCAGCATCAGGCCGCCACGTGCCATCTCGGCTGCGACCGCCCGGATATCAAGCGGCACCTGGAAATGATCGGGCCTCAGGGCCAGACCGCTCGGCAAGGTGAGATGTGTCGATTCGAGGTGCATGTCAGGTCAATCCAGGTTCATTGGCCAATTTATTGTCGGACTAAAGCTTTGTCGTCAACAGTTTTGTCGGACCATATTTTTTCCAAAACCGTGCACCTTCAGAAAATATGGCGCTTTTCGTGAATTAAGAATCTTCTTGACGGGCCATTTTCTATATGACTAGAAATTATCGTCGGACCAAAACGGGTTGGAGGCCCGTTCCACGCCAAGGGAGGAAGTCATGAAATTTGTGCAGGGCGGCTTGGCCGTGCTTTGTCTGCTCGTGTCTGCGGCGGGGGCAACCGCGCAGACGGCCGAGCAGTTTGTGCCGGTGTCGATCTACCGTACCGGCCCCTATGCCGCAGGAGGTGTCGGGATCTACGGCGCCTATGCCGACTATCTCGAGATGCTCAATCAGCGCGATGGCGGCATCAACGGCGTGAAGCTGGTCTATCAGGAATGTGAGACCGCCTACCAACCCGACCGGATGATCGAATGCTACGAGCGCCAGAAGGGCATGGGTCCGACGGGTGCCGCCGCCTTCACGCCCTCGGGCACCAGCGGGGTCTATGCGCTGATCGATCGGATGACCGCCGACAAGATCCCCAGCGTGACCGTGGGGTACGGGCGCACCGACAGCTCGGACGGCCGTATCTTCCCCTATATCTTTCCCGCGGTCGCCAACTACTGGAGCGAGAATACCGCAACCATCCGCTGGATCGCCGAACAGGAGGGCGGGTTCGAAGCATTGAAGGGCAAGAAGATCGCCAATGTGGTGATGGACTTCGCCGCCGGCCGCGAGACCGAACCCGTGCTGGCGGCCCAGGCCGAGAAATACGGCTTCGAGGTCACCACCTTCCCGATTGCGCCTCCGGGGCTCGACCAACGGGCTGTCTGGTTGCAGGTGCGCCAGGCTAGACCCGACTGGGTGCTGTTCCGCGGCTGGGGCGCCGCAACCGCTGCTGGCCTGAAAGAAGCCCAGCGCGCCGGCATCGCCCGCGACAAGATCATAGGCTGGTGGTGGTCGGGTTCGGAAGAGGATGTGATCCCGGCCGGCGATGCGGCGAAGGGCTTCATCACCGGCAGCTTCCACGCAGTGGGTGGCAGCCATCCCATCTACGAAGACATACGGGCCCATGTCTATGCCAAGGGCAAGGGCCATGTCTCGGAAGAACGCATCGGGTCGACCTATTTCGTGCGCGGCATCCTGCATGCTGTCGTGGTGACCGAAGGCATACGCACCGCTATGCAAAAATTCGGCGACCGCCCCCTAACGGGTGAAGAGGTTCGCTGGGGCCTGGAACACCTGACCCTGACGACCGAGCGGCTTCGGGAGTTAGGACTGGAAGGCTTGATGGCCGAGATCGCAATCACCTGCGAGGATCACGAGGGCGGCGGTCGGGCAATCATGCAGCAATGGGATGGCGCGAAATGGAAAGTCATCTCTGACTGGATCGAGCCTGATGCCGAAATCGTCCGCCCGCTGATCGAGAAATCGGCCGCCGCCTATGCCACGGAAAAGGGTATCACGCCGCGCGACTGCGCGACCGAGGGCTGAGGCGCATGGAACGCCCTGTCGATACCATCAGCCCCGCGATGCGGGGCGCCTCTTCCCCGGCAGAGCCATTGCTTGCGGTGAACGCGATCGAGGTCGTCTATTCGCGTCAGGCGATGGTTCTGCATGCCCTGTCTCTGACGGTCCCGCGTCGCGGGGTCGCCGCCCTCCTGGGGGCCAACGGTGCCGGCAAGACCACGACACTGAAAGCCATCGCGGGCCTTTTGCGCAGCGAAAGGGGCGAGGTCACCAAAGGCACGATCCTTTACGACGGAGAACGGATCGACCGGCTGGACGCCTCGCAGATGGCCGCGCGCGGCATCTCGCTGGTGATGGAGGGGCGCCATGCCTTCGGCGGGCTTTCCGTCGAGGACAATCTGCGGGTCGGCGCCTTCACGCGCCGCGACGGCGCGGCCGCCGTGGCCCAGACGCTGGAGATGGTGTTCAGCTACTTTCCCCGCCTCAAGGAGCGCCGCAAATCCCATGCGGGACTCTTGTCGGGCGGCGAACAGCAGATGTGTGTCATCGGCCGCGCCCTGATGGCGCGGCCCCGGATGATCCTCCTGGACGAACCCTCGATGGGGCTCGCCCCGCAGCTCGTCGAAGAGATCTTCGGCATCATCGCCCGGCTGAACCGCGACGAAGGCGTGACCTTCCTGCTGGCCGAACAGAATGCCGCTGTTGCCCTGCGCTTTGCAACCCACGGCTGTCTTGTCGAAAACGGCCGGGTGATGCGCAGTGGACCCGCCGCTGAACTGGCCTCTGATCCCGAGATCAAGGCGAGCTACCTGGGCTTTGCCGATGAAGGCATGGCCAGCTTCACGGACCGCAAGAGGTGGCTGACATGAGTGTGATCGGAGCGAACAGGCCAGCCATGCTCCGGGCCGTAACGCCGACCCTGGCCGGACGCGGATCAGGCGAAAGCCTGCTGACGGCGCTCGAGCGGCTGTGTTCCCACGCGCCGGACCGGGTGCTGATGCGGCACAAACGGGGGGGCATCTGGCAGGGCTGGTCTGCAACTGACCTGCACAATCAGGTGTGCGCCCAAGCCGCAGTACTGAGCGCGCGCGGCATCGGTCCAGGCGACCGGGTGGCGGTGATCGGCGAGAACCGGCCCGAGCTCTATGCGGCCCTAGTCGCCGCACAGGGCCTTGGTGCCGATGCGATGCCGCTGGGGCCCGACTTCCTGCGCCGGTTCGGCATGCCCGAGGGGGGCGCGACACTGGCTCTGGCCGCCGATGAACATGCCGCCCGCTGGTGGTTAGGCGAGACCTTGCCACTTGCCGCCGATCCCGAAGCCGCCGGCACAGCGGTCCTGCCCGCAACCGCGCAACCCGGCAGGATCCTGCTTCATGTCGACGGGCGCGATGCGGCTCCGGCGCTCATCGCGCATGATCTCGACAGCCTGCTCACTGCCGCGGACGGCTTTGCGCCCGGCATCGGCGAGGGGGCGCGGCTGATCGCTTTCCTACCGGTTTCCTCTGTGGAGGACGCGGCTCTGTCGCTGGCGCTCCCGCTGGCGACTGGTGCCGTGATCAACTGCGTTGAAGGCCCGGCCACCCTGCCGCTCGATCTGCACGATGTGAATCCCGATGCGTTGGTGGCGCCGGCCCGGGTCTGGGAGCTGATCGACCGCGATATTCGCGCGCGCCTCGGGCAGGGCAGTGATGCGACGACAAGGGCGCGCGGCATCGGCGGTCGGTTCTATGCGGCATCGCTGCGGAATGCCATCGGCCTGACGCGGTGCCGGCTGGCCAGGGTCAGTTCGGGCCTTGTCGCGCCGACCACTCTCGACCGGCTGCGCGCCATGGGCATTCCTCTTGCCGAAGACTCTGCCGGCGATGCGGAAACCCGCGCCGAGGCGAAGCTGCGCGATGCACCTGCTGTCGACCGCGCCCGGGTCTGGCGCAGCGCCACCGGATTGCAGGCAGAGATCGCCGCAGACCCGGCAGAAGCGGCACGGCTGACCGATGCCGGCGGGGCCGAGGCCCTGTCTCAGGCTCTGGAGGCCGCAGCCCGAACGGCCGGACTCGCCGGCTGGACCCTACGCCCCAACGGCTTCGCTGTCGGCGAACTGACCCTGATGGGCGAAACGCGCCATCTGCGCAGCACCACTGCCCTGAGCGCCAAGCAGGACCGGATCGCCCGCCGGCACGAGGGCGCCCCTGCCGTGATGATGGAGGCCAGGGGCGTTTCGGTCGCCTTTGGCGGGGTCAAGGCTTTGACCGATGTATCCATGCAGGTCTTCAAGGGCGAGATCCTGTCGATCATCGGACCCAACGGGGCCGGCAAGACCTCGTTTCTCAACACGCTGAACGGCATCTATACCCCGCGCGAAGGCACGATCACTTTCGAGGGCAAGGTGCGTTCCCGGATGCGCCCGTCCGAGGCCGCAGCCAGCGGCATCGGACGTACCTTCCAGCATGTGGCCCTGTTTCCAGGACTGAACGTCATTGAAAACATTGTCGCGGCCCGCGCCGGCAAGGTCAGCAACAGCTTTCCGGGCGTCTTTTTCGCCCGGGCGCTGCGCCTGCCATCGGTCTTGCGGGAAGAGGGCGAAAGCCGAGCCGCGGCCGAGGCCATCCTCGATTTCCTCGATCTGACGCCGATCCGCTACCGAGCGGTGTCGACCCTGCCCTACGGCGTACAGAAACGGGTGGAGCTTGGCCGGGCGCTCGCGACAGAGCCGCGCATTCTGCTGCTTGACGAACCGATGGCCGGCATGACGCACGAGGAAAAGCAGGACATGTGCCGGTTCATCCGCGCCGCCAATGCCGAACTGGGCACGACGATCGTTCTGATCGAACACGACATCGGCGTGGTCATGGGCTTGTCCGACCGCGTGGTGGTGCTGAACTACGGCCGCAAGATCGCCGACGGCACACCCGCCGAGGTCCGCGCTGATCCCGAGGTGATCCGTGCCTATCTGGGCACCGGCGCCGATATCGCAGCAGTGGAGGGCTGACATGTCACCGCTTTCATTCTTTTTCGAGGTGCTGATCGGCGGCCTGCTGTCGGGGGTGATGTACACACTGGTCGCCTTGGGCTTCGTGCTGATCTTCAAGGCTTCGGGGGTGTTCAACTTCGCCCAGGGCGCCATGGTGCTGTTCGCCGCGCTGAACTTCGTTGGGTTCACCGAACTCGGGCTGCCCTGGTGGGCGGCGCTGGTGCTGACGCTGGCCGCGATGGTGCTGCTGGCCATGGCCATCGAGCGCGCGGTGCTGCGGCCGCTTCTGGGACAGGATCACATGATCGTCTTCATGGCGACCATCGGCCTGTCGATCTTCATCGAGGGTCTGGCGCAGCTGATATGGGGCACGGATGTGCGCGGACTCAACCTGGGCCTGCCCGAGGATCCGATCTTTATCGGCGATATCCTGGTGTCGCGGGCCGATCTGATGACGGCGGGGGTGGCTGCGCTTCTGGTGCTGGGCCTGTCGCTGTTCTTCACCCTGACCCGGATCGGGCGCGCCCTGCGCGCGGTGGCCGATGACACGCAGGCGGCACAGGTGGCCGGGGTGCCGCTCGGTATGATCTGGGCCGTGGTGTGGAGCGCGGCCGGCGTGATTGCACTGGTCGCAGGGCTGGTGTGGGGCGCGCGCCTCGGTGTGCAGTTTGCGCTGACACTGATCGCCCTGAAGGCGCTGCCGGTCATGCTTCTGGGAGGGTTCAACTCGATCCCCGGGGCTATCGTCGCGGGCCTTCTGATCGGGGCAACCGAGAAATTGGCCGAAGTCTATATCGGCCCCTATGTGGGCGGCGGGATCGAGAACTGGTTCCCCTATGCCCTGGCCGTGGCGGTGTTGGTCTTCCGCCCGGCAGGCCTGTTCGGCAGCACCAGCATAGCGAGGGTCTGAGCATGTTCTATCGTGATGCCGGTTCGTTGAAGACGAGCTATGCACAGGAACTTCAGTTGTTTCCGGTGGCGCAGGAGCGGTGGGCCTTCCTGATCCTGCTGCTGGTCGGGGGCGTGGTTCTGCCGCTGGTGGCGGGCAACTACTGGCTGGGCTCGATCCTCCTGCCGTTTCTGATCCTTTCGCTGGCGGCGATCGGGGCAAATGTTCTGACGGGCTACGCCGGGCAGATCTCGCTTGGCTCCGGCGCCTTCATGGCGGTCGGGGCCTATGCGGCGGTGAACATGGTGATCCGCATCCCGGCGCTGCCCTTCCCCCTGGCCTTCCTTCTGGCGGGCGTGATCGCGGGGCTGGTCTGCGCCGTCTTCGGGCTGCTGAGCCTGCGGATCCGCGGCCTCTATGTCGTGGTTGCGACGCTGATGGCGCAATTCTTCATCGAATGGATCTGCACCCATGTGCCCTGGCTCTTCCTCAACAACGCCTCGGGCATTGTGGGGGCGCCGCCACTGTCGCTGTTCGGCATTCCGCTGACATCGGTCGCAGCGCGCTACGAGGTCGCCTTCGTCTTCACCGTGGGCCTGGCGCTCGTCGCCCGCAACCTCGTCCGCTCGGCCGAGGGTCGCGGCTGGCTGGCGGTGCGCGACAAGGAGACGGCAGCCGTCCTGACCGGAATTTCCGTGCCACGCGCCAAGATCACCGCCTTCGCGGTCTGCGGGTTCTTCTGCGGGGTGGCGGGCGCGATGTGGAGCTTTCTCTACCTCGGCAATGTGGATGTCGAGGCCTTCACCATGCACCGCTCGTTCCAGATCCTGTTCATGGTGATCATCGGGGGGCTGGGCAGCATAGCCGGCTCGTTCCTCGGCGCGGGCTTCATCGTGCTGCTGCCCGTGGCGATCACCAATCTCGCGACACTGCTGGGGGGCACGATCCGCCCCGACACGGTTGCCAATCTGGAGTTGATGATCTTCGGCGGGCTCATCATCGGCTTTCTCATCCTCGAACCGCACGGCCTGGCGCGGCTTGCGATGCGCGCCCGCGCGCGCCTGCGCAACTGGCCGCTGCGATATTGACGGATGTCGACAAAACGCCTGCCCATCCTGTCCGCCCGAGGAGGGTCGCCACCCCGCAAAGCCGCCCAGCGGCGCATCTTCGCTTTCCCCTGACTGGAGAGATAGCCTCATGACCAACCCGAGAGAGACCAGCCCGAGCGGGAATGCCCGGCCCGAGAGCACGCCGCCCGAAACGGAAACCGGTTTCGTGACGACACGCCGTGAAGGCCGTGTCGCCGTGATCACCCTGAACCGTCCCGAAGCCCTGAACGCCATCACGATCGCCATGGCGGCAGAGCTCGCACGGGTCGTGCGCGCGCTGGAGGTTGACGACAGCGTGGGCTGCCTGCTCATACGGGGCGAAGGCCGCCACTTCTGTGCCGGGGCCGACATCAAGGAAGCGATCCCGGTCGCTTTTCCGCGCACACTGACAGGTAATTACCTCGCCGACCTGGGCACCCTTGGCGAATGCCGTAAGCCGGTCGTCGCCGTGGTGTCCGGCGCGGCACTTGGTGGGGGATGCGAGTTGGCGCTGATGTGCGACATGATCCTTGCGGACGAAACTGCCCGTTTCGGACTGCCGGAGATACGCCTGGGCACCATGCCCGGCGCGGGCGGCACACAAAGGCTTCCGCAGGCCATCGGCAAAGCCAGAGCCATGGAGATGGCCCTGACCGGACGCCCCATGGATGCGGCCGAAGCGCAGTCGGCCGGCCTGCTGACCCGCATCGTCCCCGCCGGCCGGTTGCAGGACGAGGCGATGGCGCTTGCTCGCAGCATCGCCGAGGCCTCTCTGCCCGCAGCCATGGCGATCAAGGAGGCCATCGCCGTCACCCCCGACGGACTCACCCAAGGGCTGCGCCTCGAACGGCGGCTTTTTCATGCGCTCTACGCTACGGCCGACCGTCGTGAAGGCATGGAGGCCTTTTCCGAAAAGCGCACCGCAGTCTTCCAGCACAAATAACGGAATGGGTCCTATGGCATCTGACATCTCTGATATCTGCATCATCGGCACCGGGCACACGCGCTTTGGGCGGCTCGACGACAATCTGGAAACGCTGATCGTCACAGCCAGCCGCGAGGCACTGCACGAAGCGGGCCTTTCGGGCGATGCGATCGACGCCATCTTTATCAGTCATTTCAATTCGGGACTGGTGCGCGACAGTTTCGTCTCGTCGCTGGTCTTGCAGACCGATCCCGGGCTGCGGTTCAAGCCATCGACGCGGGTCGAAAACGCCTGTGCCTCCGGGACGGCGGCAATTCATGCCGGCATGGCTGCGATCCTGGCGGGACAGGCAAAGCGGGTTCTGGTCGTCGGCGCCGAGAAGATGACCTCGCGCAGCACTCCCGAGGTCACCGAGGCCCTTGCCGGCGCTGGCTATCAGAACAACCCGGCCGAGGCGGCCCTCAGCTTCCCCGGCGTCTTCGCGCTGGCTGCGCAGGCCTATGGCGAACGCCATGGTGATCCCCTGCCAGCCATGGCGCAGATCGCCTCGAAAAACCACATGAATGCGATGGCGAATCCGCTCGCCCACATGCGCCGCCCGATGACGGTCGCAGACTGTGCCACCATAGGCGACCGCAATCCGGTCGTTGCCCCCCCTTTGCGCCTGACGGATTGCTCGCTGGTGTCTGACGGGGCGGCCGCGCTTGTCCTGACGTCCACCGATCTCGCACAGGGGCATGAGCATGTCGCGCGGTTCAGGGCGGCGGTGCAGGTCAACGATCTGCTTCCGATGTCGCTCAGGGACCTTGCGGCATTCGAAGGCCCGGCACGGGCGATCCGGCGGGCCTACTCCGAGGCAGGCATCGGTGTCGACGACCTCGGTTTCGCCGAGGTGCACGATTGCTTTACCATCGCGGAGCTGATGATCTACGAGGCGATGGGCCTGGCCGAGGCCGGAAACGGAGCAGAGGCCATCGCAAGCGGCCGCGTCCTGCGCGAAGGGCGCACCCCGGTCAATCTCTCGGGCGGATTGAAGGCCAAGGGCCATCCGATCGGCGCAACCGGCGTGTCGATGCACGTCATGGCCTTCCGTCAACTCACTGGCAATGCTGGAGAAATTCAGGCCCCGAACCCAAGGGCGGGATTGGTCTTCAACATGGGAGGAGTAGCAGTGGCCAACTATGCGTCTATACTTAGTTCATGCTGAACAAGGTATGATAGTTGGCCATGTCAGAGCCCTGAAACGAGAAAGCCCGGCGCGACGCCGAGCCCAATGGATGGGAATTGCGGTCGAAGCTATCACGACCGGCCTGGCGGCCGAGGCTGCTGAGGAGAAGACCATCATGATCGATGTCGAGTCGTGGCAGCGCCATTGATGGTGTGGATGGCTCCCGCTCCCGGCATCGCAATGTGCCATATTGGGTGCTGTCATCTGACCCCATTCCGGCCCTGGACGCGAGTTGCTGCACGAAGCGCTGGCCGGAAGCTCGACCGAACGTGCGGGCCAATGCACGGAATGTATCCTGCGCAACCTCGCCAGCATCATTGCTCGCGGTGTCCGGCAAGGCGCAACCCTGCCCGACGCGGAAACCCTGCTCGATCGGGTCGTGGCACCGGTGATCTATCGGATATTGTTCACGAAGACACCTCCCCCCACGCAATATGCCGCAGGACTGCTGCGGCAGTGTTTGGATGGGCAAATAGGCTGATTTGCGTTGACCCGTATAGTTCGATTACATTGCGGTCGAACACGTGGAACAGCCTCTCGCCTTGGAAATTGCAGCAGCCTCTTATAGTTCGTCACGTCCCGATTGGAACCGCCTTCTGATCTTGGTCTCAGATCTTAAGCTATGTCGTTATTGACGTCGTTACCGACGTCGTATCGAGGAGCTGACATCTGGTGCGTCATGTTGAGGTTCTGGGGCGGGAGCGTCGCCGCCGCTGGTCGGATGCCGAGAAGATTTCGGTTCTTGAGCGCGTTGGTGTTGGCGGCCGGACCGTGGCGGATGTTGCGCGCGAAGCCGACCTGACGCGGCAGCACATCTATCAGTGGCGCCAGGAGATGCGGCGCAAGGGGCTTTGGCCTGTCCCGGGTTCGGCGCTGTTTGTGCCCGCGTTTCATGGTGCTGGATGATGTGACATCAAGCTTTGACGCCGGACATCAGTTCAGTCTGATGGACACGATCCGGACCAAACTTCGCTACGGCGCGGCGAATGGCCTTCCGGGCGGGCTTCAATTCATCATCCTCAGCCATGACACGAGCCTGGAAAAATACTTTGACAGGCTCAACGGCACGACTGAATGGCATCACCAGAAGCTGCAAGGCATGCCGCCCCGTGGGCGACTGATGATTGCCGCGCAGCAGGCCAACCGTCTGAAAGCACAGGCTGAGCAGTATCTGAATGCGGGCCAGATAGACATTGGGGAGCCGTTTGTCCGCCAATACCTTGAATATAAGCTGGGCCAGATCATCACCCGTTTAGAGATTCCGGTGCCGCCCGACTACGCGACGCGGGGCGACAGACGCACCCTGTCTACCTACATAGACGCGATAACGGCGGCGGTTGATCTCTATCACGCAGCGGGACGCTGCGTCCTGACGCCTCAACAGATCGCCGATCTCAGGATCCATCATGTGCCGTCGATCATGGCGAACTATGTCAGTCATTACGAAACTGGCGCAGGCAATCCGTTTAATGCTTATGCGCTGCTTGGCGTCCTGCAAAGCGTGGACCAGCTTGCCAATTGCTTCCGCGTGATCGATCCCGCCACCAACCAGCCCGGCCAGTATTATCGGCGGCTCGACAGGCAGTAGTCTGCGAAAGTGGCACCTCCAGCCGGGATAGGCACTGTGCACCCGCGATCGCCATCCACATCATGGTAATCCTCCCCGTGGTTAAGAGGGATGCATAAGTAGAATTTTTTCGTAGCGTGATCTGATGAGAACGGCGGTGAGAAATTCGTCCACGGTAGCGGTGGCTTGGTGCTGCTGCGGGCGGCGTAAAAGTCGTCCACCTATTCCCTTTCTGCGGCGGCAGGGAGGGCGTGAGGATTTACAGCGTGGACCTATATCTGAGAGTTCGCCAGGCTTGCGCGGAAGGCATGAGCCAGCGGGAAGCGGCGCGGGTGTTCAACATCTCGCGTGACACGGTTGCGAAGATGATGACC
>NZ_AZVA01000044.1:0-21775 GCF_000513975.1 Paracoccus sp. J55 | reverse complement strand
TGGCGCCTCTGGTTTTCCGGCATGGCCTGATAGCTGTCGTAATCGGCGGCGAGGATCAGCCGGGCGAGGCCGGCCTCGCGCGCCGCCTTCAGGTTCTGGGCGCTGGTCTTTTCCAGGTCGCCCAGGGTGATCTCCAGGCCGGAGGCCAGAAACAGCGCCTTCGCCTCGAAGACCTTGGCCACATACTGGTTGTAGCCCTCGATGGTCCAGCTCGTGCCCGCCGTCTCGCCCTCGCCGTTCACGATCAGCGCCAGCGCCCATTCGCCCCGCGCATTCGTGGTCGCCTCGACCTTCTGCGTCACCACCCGCACCCCGCCGTCGAAAATGTCCGAGCCCTGCAGCGTGGCGACGATCTTGCCCGCGGCGACCGGGGCGAGCGTCGCGTCCACCAGCACCCCCCTGACTGTGGCTTTGTTCGGCATCTGTCCCTCTCCTCATCCGAATGGCCGGGCCATTATCCGGCAGAGGCGCCAGCGTTGCCGCAAAGGGCCGTGCAACGGGCGGCTAGGGCGCCTCCCCGGCCGGCAGGCCGCGGCTCTGGCGCCAGAGGTCGGGCGTGCTGCCCTCGGTCTCGCGGAAGACGCGGATCAGGTGCGAGGCGTCGCAGAAGCCGGTCTCCTCGGCGATGCGGGTCACGGTGCGGTCGGTGCGCGCCAGCAGCATGCGCGCCTGCGCCAGCCGGATNCGGATCGAGGCATCGGCCGGCGGGATGCCCAGGTCGGCGTTGAAATGCCGCTCAAGCTTGCGCCGCCCCACCCCCAGATCGCGGGCAATGCGCGCGATCGGCAGCGGTGCATGCAGGTTCTGCTGCATCGCCAGAAGCGCCCGCCGCACCAGAGGGTCCCGCGCATGCAGCTCAAGCGGAAGACCAGGCTGAGGACGGTCTCCGGCCATCGGCTCGTCGATCATCAGAATCGACAGGGCCTTGCGCGCCGCCGCCCGTCCCAGGTGGCGATCGACGAGGAAGGCCGCCAGATGCGCGGCGCTGACCCCGCCCGAACAAGAGATCCGGTCGCGGTCCACCACGAAGATCTGGTCCGAGACCGGGCGCATCTTTTCGAATTCCGCCAGGAAATCCTGATGATGGAACCAACTGACGCAACAGCGATAGCCGTCCATCAGCCCGATTCGGGCCATGGCAAAGACGCCGGTGCAGAGCCCGCCCAGCGACACCCGCGCTGCCGCGGCCCGTCGCAGGAAGGCGGCCTGGTCCGGAGAGAGGCCGGGCCCGCCGTCGATCAGCCCGCCCACGGTGATGATGTAATCGAAGCGGGCAGGGTCGCCCAGCCGTTCCTCGGGCTCGATGCGCATGCCGCAGGACGATTGCACCGAGGTCATGTCCGACGAAAGCACCCGCCAGCGGCAGCGGATCGGGCGCGAGCCGTCGCCGTCATCGGCCGCCAGCCGCAACACGTCCACGAAGGTGGCAAAGGCCGACAGCGTGAAGCGCGGGGTCAGCAGGAAGCCGATGCGCAGTCGCGGCTGGTTCGGATCGGCGGAGGGGTCGTGTTCGGGCATGTCGCGATTCGTCCATGAATGGCGTCGCGATCATGCCATGTTTTCGCCAATTATCCAGAGCCGTCGCGATCAATCCTTGGTGGCCAGCACCATGGTCGCCGCCGAAGCCGCGGCGGCATCCTCCGCCTCGTCGCCGGCCTCGACCAGTTCGCGCGCCTCTTCCTCGTCCTCGTCCTCCAGCGCGGGCGGGTCCTCGCCGGCCAGGAAATTGCCGAATTTCTGCAGGCCGGGAATGTGGTCGGCCAGCACCCGCATCACCACCAGCAGCGGCACGGCCACGATCATGCCCAGCACCGACCAGAGCCAGGCCCAGAGCGCCACGGTCAGGAACACCACCACCGTACTGAGCTGCAACCGGCGCGAGACGAAATAGGGGGTGATCAACTGCCCCTCCAGCGCGGTGATCGCCAGATAGGTCAGCCCCACCATCAGGGGCGCGAACAGGCCGTCAAAGACGAACAGGCCGACCAGGGTGGCGATGATGATGCCGGTGACCGAACCCAGATAGGGGATGAAATTCAGCAGGAATGCCGCCAGCCCGAACAGCACCGGGCTGGGCATGCCCCAGGCCCACATGGCCAGCCCGATGGCCAGTCCCAGGCAGGCATTGATCAGGGTGATCGCCCCCAGATAGGTGCCCAGGCTGTCCTCGATCTCGCGCAGCGCCAGGTAGGCGGCGCGCTTTTCGCGCATGGAATCAAAGCTCTGCACGATCTTCAGGTAAAGCAGGTCGCCCGAGGAGATCAGGAAGAACAGCAAGAACAGCGTGAAGATGATCTGGCCGACGAAGGCGGGGCCGAGGTCCAGCACGCTGGCCAGGGTCGAGGATGGCGGCGTGGCATTCACCTCGACCTGGATCTGCTGGTCGGGCGTCTGCGGGGCGCCGGGGGCGGGCACCGTGCTCAGGGTGCCGGTCAGCGTCGCATCGGGCGGCGTCTCGCCGGAGGCGGGGGCGGGTTCGGGTGCGGACGCACCACCGCCGGCGATCTCGTCGATCTTCTCGGCCGCGCGCTCGATGCCGCGGAAATTGCTGCGCAATTCGGTGAACCGCTGCTCCAGCCGCTCGGATATCTGCGGCGCGTTCTCGATCAGCCGGTTAGCGGGCCCCGAGATGATGAAGCCGATCAGCACCACGGCCACCACCAGTCCCAACGAGACGATGGCGGCGGTGACCACGGCGCCGATGCCCAGCCGCTCCATCAGCCGGCGGAACGGGATGAAGACGAAGAACAGCAGGATCGCCAGCGTCACCGGCATCAGGAAGCTGCGGGCCTGCGCGAAGAAGCTGAACAGCAGGATGACGAAGATGCCGATCACCGCCCAGTTGGCGACCTTGGCCACGCCCTTGTCCGAGGGCGGGGAAAAGGGAAACATGTGGCTGCTGCGTTGCTGATCTGGCGGCATCCGACCCTCCCCCGTTCCGCGCGGGGGAAACGCGAAGCCCGCGGCCGGGTTCCCCGCCGCGGGCGTTTTCGGCAAGCGGGCGGGCCGCTTACAGCGGATGATCGCCCGAGGCGTCGATGACGCGGGTGGGCAGGCCCAGTTCGCCCAGCAGTTCAAGGAAGGGCCGGGCGGGCAGATCCTCGACATTGGCCATCTTCTTGACGTCCCAGGTGCCGCGCGCGACCAGGATCGCCGCCGCGACCGGCGGCACGCCTGCCGTGTAGCTGATGCCCTGGCTGCCGACCTCGTTATAGGCGTCCTTGTGGTCGGCGACGTTGTAGATGAAGACCTCGCCCGGCTTGCCGTCCAGCGTGCCCTTGACCAGATCGCCGATGCAGGTCTTGCCCTCGTAATCGGGCGCCAGGCTGGCCGGGTCGGGCAGCACCGCCTTGACCACCTTCAGCGGCACGACCTCCAGCCCCTCGGCGGTCCTGACCGGCTGCTCGGAAAGCAGGCCGAGGTTCTTCAGCACGGTGAAGACATTGATGTAATGCTCGCCGAAGCCCATCCAGAAGCGCACGTCGGCGTCCTTGTAGCGGGCCGAGAGGCTGTGCACCTCGTCATGGCCGGACAGATAGGCGGTGCGCTTGCCGACGACGGGCAGGTCCCATTCGCGGCCCACCTCGAACATCTTGTTGGTGCGCCATTCGCCGCCCTGCCAGGAATAGACCGTGCCGGTGAATTCGCGGAAATTGATCTCGGGGTCGAAATTGGTGGCGAAATAGCGGCCGTGGGAGCCGGCATTGATGTCCACGATGTCGATCGAGTCGATCTTGTCGAAATATTCGTCCTCGGCCAGCCGGGCATAGGCGTTGACCACGCCCGGATCGAAGCCCGCGCCCAGGATGGCGGTGACGCCGGCCTTCTCGCAATCCTCGCGGCGCTTCCATTCGTAGTTCGCATACCAGGGCGGTGTCTCGCAGACCTTGGCGGGGTCCTCGTGGATGGCCGTGTCGATATAGGCCGCGCCGGTCTCGATGCAGCCTTGCAGGACGGTCATGTTGATGAAGGCCGAGCCGACGTTGATCACGATGCCGGCGTCGATCTGGCGGATCAGTTCGGCCACCGCCTTGCTGTCCATCGCGTCCAGCGGATGGGCGGCGAATGCGACCGAATGGCCTTTCTCACGAATGCTCGCGATGATCTTCTCGGCCTTGGACACGGTTCGGCTGGCGATATGCAGCGTTCCGAATTCCTTGGCATTCTGCGCCACCTTATGCGCGACCACCTGGGCGACGCCGCCGGCGCCGATGATGAGCACGTTCTTGGCCAATTCAGTCTCCTTTTCGGGGGCTAAGGAAAGGGGATGGCTTGCGCCTGGTCAGGACAGGCTGGCTTTGTAGTCGTCGTAGGTGAACCGGCGAACCTCGCGGATCGTTCCGTCCTCGGCCTTGATGGCGATAGCGGGCATGGGAACGCCGTTGAACCAGTTTTTCTTGACCATGGTGTAGCCGCCGGCATCGGCGATGCTGATCCGGTCGCCGACCTTCAGCGGGGCAGGGAAGCGGCCCTCGCCGAAGATGTCGCCGGCCAGGCAGGTCTTGCCGGCGATCTGCCAGGGATGCTCGCCCTCCTGCGGCAGCTTCGCCGTCTCGCGATAGATCAGCAGGTCGAGCATATGCGCCTCGATGCTGCTGTCCACGATGGCCACGTCCTTGCCGTGGTGGATGGTGTCCAGCACCGTCACCTCCAGCGAGGTCGAGCGGGTGATGCTGGCCTCGCCCGGTTCCAGGAAAACCTGCACGCCGAACTTTTCCGAGAACGCCCTGAGCCGGTCGGCGAGCTTGTCCAGCGGATAGCCCTCGCCGGTGAAGTGGATGCCGCCGCCCAGCGAGACCCAGTCGAGCTTTTCCAGGAAGCCGCCGAACTCCGCCTCGATCCGGTCGAGCTGCGCGTCGAACAGCTCGAAATCGGCATTTTCGCAATTGTAATGGATCATCACGCCCGAGATGCGGTCAAGCGCCGCCTCAAGCCGGTTCAGATCCCATTCGCCCAGGCGCGAGAAGGGCCGGGCCGGGTCGGCCAGGTCGAACCCGCTGGTCGAGAAGCGCGGGTTCAGCCGCAGCCCCATGGCGATGCCACGCGCCTTGGCCCGCGCGCCATAGCGGTCAAGCTGGCCCAGGCTGTTGAAGATGATCTTGTCGGCATAACCCAGCGCCTCGTCGATCTCGTGATCGGCCCAGGCGACGGAATAGGCATGGGTCTCCTTGCCGAATTCCTCATGCCCCAGCCGCAGCTCGAACAACGAGGACGAGGTGGTGCCGTCCATGAAGTCGCGCATGAAGTCGAAGGCCGACCAGGTGGCGAAGCATTTCAGCGCCAGCAGGCATTTCGCCCCCGAGCGTTCGCGCAGATAGCGGATTCGCTCCATGTTCACCCGCAGCTTGGCGAGATCGATCAGGTAATAGGGCGTCTGCAGGTCGGACATGGCGCGGGTCCTTTGGTCTTGCGACCGTGAAAGCGGGAAACGAAGGGCTCATTTAGGGCCATGTCCCGCATTTCGCAAGGAAGCGTGACAGGGGCGTGACGGCGGCCGCGTTCCGGGGGTCAGATGCGCAATCGCACCGGCTGGCCGGTGCGGACGGATTCGTCGGCGGCCAGGCAGACGGCCAGCGAGGAAACCGCGTCGCGCATGTGGCGGTCCAGATCCATGTCCCCGGCGATGGCGCGCGCCATGAAGGCGGCCTCGGCGTCGCAAAGCTCCTGATGGCCGGGTTCGTCCCGCATCGAGAGATCCTGATCCGGCTCTCCGACGCGATGCAGCCGCAGGGTGGCAGTCCGGGTATGGGTGTCGATATCGTCCGAGCGCGCGTCCTCGGGCATGCGGATGCTGACGGCGCCGCGGGGGCTGACCACGTCCTTCACGAAGAAGGCGGTGTCGGACATCATCGGCCCCCAGCCGGCCTCGTACCAGCCCAGCGAGCCGTCCTGGAAGATCACCTGGAAATGGCCGTAGTTATACATCTCGGCCGCGATCTCGTCCGAAAGGCGCAGGCCCATGCCGCGCACCTCGACCGGGGGCGCGTCGGTGATCTGGCACATGACATCGACGTAATGCACGCCGCAATCGACGATGGGCGGCGTGGTGTGCATCAGCGCCTTGTGCACCTGCCAGGTCGGGCCCGAGCTTTGCTGGTTCAGGTTCAACCGGAACACATAGGGCCCGCCCAGCGCGCGCGCCTCGGCGATCAGGCGCTGCCAGCTGGGATGGTGGCGCAGGATGTAGCCGACGACCAGCTTGCGGCCGGTCTCACCGGCGCATTCGACCACGCGGCGGGCGTCCTCGACCGTGGTGGCCAGCGGCTTTTCGACGAAGACATGCGCGCCGGCGCGCAGCGCGGCGATGGCATATTCGGCATGGCTGTCGGAATAGGTGGCGATCACCGCAACGTCGGGGCGAAGGCGCTGCAGCGCCTCGTGGAAATCCTGGCTTTGCGGAATCGCCGAAAGCTCGGGGGGCAGATCGACCGGCGAGCGGTTGACCAGACCGATGACCTCGGCCCCCGGCTGCTTCAGCCAGGCCAGAGCATGGCTGCGCCCCATATTGCCCAGACCGGCGACCAGGACCCGCATGGCCTAGTCGTCCACGATCGAGAGGATCTTGGGCAGGGCGGGGCAGGGCAGCAGCTGGTTCCTTGCCACGTCCGCCAACGTATGATTGTGCAGGAACACGTAGACATGCGCCGAGAGGCTCTCCCACAGCCGGTTCGACAGCGTCTGCGCGCGCGAGCCCGAGACCCCGCCCGAGGCGCCGGCGCCGACATGCAGCGCGCTGACGGTTTCGTCCACCGCTTCCAGCACATCGGCCACGCGGATCGTCTCGGGCGCCTTGGCCAGCCGGTAGCCGCCGCCCGGTCCCCGTACGGAATCGACCAGCCCGGCGCGGCGCAGCCGCACGAAAAGCTGCTCCAGATAGGGCAGCGAGATGTCCTGCCGCTTGGAGATCTCGGCCAGCGAGGTCAGCTCGTCGCCCTTGGCGATGGCCAGATCGACCAGGGCGACCATCGCGTAACGTCCCTTGGTGGACAGTTTCATCTTGCCTCTCCTCCCGCCGCAAACCATTGACGACGCGCGAGCCAGGGGCTAATTCCCCCGGCGCCGTCCTTGAATGCGTCTTGCCTATGTCGGGCGCGCTTCCCAGATTGACGATCTAGAGCCGCGACGCCACTGGGTCAAGGAACCCGAGTTTCAAAGGAAGCCCATGCCCGAACTGATTTTCCCCGGTCCCGAAGGTCGTCTCGAGGGGCGCTATCACGCGCAAGCCGCGCCCGACGCGCCCATCGCCATCATCCTGCACCCGCATCCGCAATATGGCGGCACGATGAACAACCGGGTCGTTTACAATTTGCACTATGCCTTCCACCGCATGGGCTTCACCGTCATGCGGTTCAACTTCCGCGGCGTCGGCCGCAGCCAGGGCGAATTCGACCAGGGCATCGGCGAGCTGTCGGACGCCGCCTCGGCGCTGGACTACCTGCAGGCGATGAACCCGAACTCCAAGCATTGCTGGGTGGCGGGCTTCAGCTTCGGCGCCTGGATCGGCATGCAGCTCTTGATGCGGCGGCCCGAGATCACCGGCTTCATCTCGGTCGCGCCGCCGGCGAACATGTATGATTTCTCGTTCCTTGCGCCTTGCCCGTCCTCGGGGCTGATCATCAACGGCACCGCCGACCGGGTGGCGCCGCCCAAGGACACCCATGCGCTGGTCGCCAAGCTGCGCGAGCAGAAGGGCATCACCATCACCCATGAGGAGATCGAGGGCGCGGACCATTTCTTCCGCGACGACGAGGTGCATATGAAGCCGATGATCGACACGGTGCAGGCCTATGTGCGCCGCCGCCTGACCGAGAACACGCGATAGGAAACGGGCCGGCATTGCCGGCCCCAGGCATTCGAGATGACCGACCTGACCCTGCAATTCGCCTTCCTGACCGAGGCCGACCGGCTGAAATCCGTCGAGCGGGCGAATGTGCTGATGGACTTGTCGCGGCCGGAAAACAGCGCCGAGCACAGCTGGCACGTCGCGCTCTATGCGCTGGTCTTCGGCGCTTCGGACCGCGCCATCGCCATGCTGCTGCTGCACGACCTGGTCGAGATCGATTGCGGCGACCATCCGATTCATCTGGCCCATGACGCGGCCGCCGTGCAGGCGGCCGAGGAAGCCGCCGCGCGCCGGCTGTTCGGCATGCTGCCCGGCGGCGAGGCGCTGCTGGCCTTGTGGCGGGAGTTCGAGGCCGGCGAGAGCCCGGATGCCCGCATGGCCAAGCGCATGGACCACATACAGCCGCTGTTCCAGGTGCTTTGCGCGCCCGAGCCGCTGGCCAATCACGTCGCCATTGTCCGCGACAACATGACATCGGGCCGCGCCCGGCGGCTGTGGTCGGAATGGCCCGAGGCGATGCAGGCCGCGCAGGCCCTGCTGGATGGCCGCGCGCCGCAGGGGGAACTGGCGCAGCGCCTGGCCTTCCTGGCCGAGGCGGACCGGCTGAAATCGGTGCTGCGCGCCAGCCTGCTCTGCGACTGTTCGCGGCGCGAGAACAGCGCCGAGCACAGCTGGCACCTCGCGCTTTACGCGCTGGTCATGGCGTCCCATGCCGGCGAGGGCGTTGAGATCGGCCGGGTGATCCGCATGCTGCTGATCCACGATCTGGTCGAGATCGATACCGGCGACGTGCCGATCCACGCGCAGGGCGGCGCGGCACATCACGGCGCGGCGCAGCTGGCCGCCGAACAGGCCGCCGCCGGGCGGATCTTCGGCCTGCTGCCGGTGGCGCAAGGGGCCGGATTGCATGCGCTCTGGACCGAGTTCGAGGCGAACGAGACCCCCGACGCGGTCTTCGCCAAGTCGCTCGACCGGGCGCAGCCGGTGATGCAGAACATCGCCTCGGGCGGGGGCACCTGGGTCGAATACCGCGTGACCTACGAACAGCTGGTCGAGCGCGTCGGGGTCCGCATCGAACGCGGCGCGCCGACGCTGTGGTCCTGGCTCAGCGAAAGCGCGCGGGTCTATTTCCGGGGCTGACATGGGCGGACGGCTGGCCGCGCTTGCGCTATGCGTGCTGGGGATGGGCGCGCTGGATCACGGATTGCGGCTAGCGGCGGCGCTGATCGCCGGGGATTATGCGCCGGGCAGCGGCTTCGAGGCCTTCCGCGCCGTTTCGCGGCTCGAAGCCCGGGTGATCGGCATCGGCGAGGCGCTGGGCCTGGTCCTGCTTTGCCTGCTGGCGTTGCGGCTGTCCTTTCCGCATGGCATCCGGCGAGCTGAGCAGCCCTGGCTTTTCCTGCTGCTGGTCGGCCTGACGGTTGGCCGTTCGTTCCTTGGCGTGGGCGAGGGTTTCACCAGTTCCTTCGCGCTGCGGGCGAGCGCTTGCGGGCTGGTGGCCCTGCTGCTTTACGCCTTTCTGCCGAAGCGGCCGCATTGATCGGTATGCAATCGCATACCGGGCTTTCCTTTCGCATTGAATGCCGCTATAGCGCCACCGAGCCGAATCCTAATCGAAGGGACCACCCATGTCGAAGATCAAGGTAGAGAACCCCGTCGTCGAGCTCGACGGCGACGAGATGACCCGGATCATCTGGGACTTCATCAAGCAGAAGCTGATCCTTCCCTATCTGGACATCGACCTGAAATATTACGACCTCGGCATCGAGGAGCGCGATCGCACCCAAGACCAGATCACCGTGGACGCGGCCGAGGCGATCAAGCAATACGGCGTCGGCGTGAAATGCGCCACCATCACCCCCGACGAGGCCCGCGTCGAGGAATTCGGCCTGAAGAAGATGTGGAAGTCGCCCAACGGCACCATCCGCAACATCCTGGGCGGCGTGATCTTCCGCGAGCCGATCATCTGCAAGAACGTCCCGCGCCTGGTCCCCGGCTGGACCCAGCCCATCGTCGTCGGCCGCCACGCCTTCGGCGACCAGTACAAGGCCACCGATTTCCGCTTCCCGGGCAAGGGCCGGCTGACGATCAAGTTCGTCGGCGAGGATGGCGAGACCATCGAGCACGAGGTCTATCAGGCCCCGGGCGCCGGTGTCGCCATGGCGATGTACAACCTCGACCAGTCGATCATCGACTTCGCCCGCGCCTCGATGAACTACGGGCTGAACCGCGGCTATCCGGTCTATCTCTCGACCAAGAACACCATCCTGAAAGCCTATGACGGCCGCTTCAAGGACCTGTTCCAGAAGGTCTACGAGGAAGAGTTCGAGGCCGAGTTCAAGAAGAAGGGCATCCATTACGAGCATCGCCTGATCGACGACATGGTCGCCTCGGCGATGAAATGGTCGGGCGGCTATGTCTGGGCCTGCAAGAACTACGACGGCGACGTGCAGTCGGACACCGTCGCGCAGGGCTTCGGCTCGCTGGGCCTGATGACTTCGGTGCTGATGACCCCGGACGGGAAGATCGTCGAGTCCGAGGCCGCGCATGGCACGGTGACGCGCCACTATCGCGAGCACCAGAAGGGCAACCAGACCTCGACCAACTCGATCGCCTCGATCTTCGCCTGGACCGGCGGTCTCAAGCACCGCGCCAAGCTGGACGACAACGCGGCGCTGAAGAATTTCGCCGAGACGCTGGAGAAGGTCACCGTGCAGGCGGTCGAGGACGGCTACATGACCAAGGACCTGGCGCTGCTGGTCGGGCCGGACCAGAAATGGCTGACCACCATGGGCTACCTGGAAAAGGTCGACGAATACCTGAACAAGGCGCTGGCGGGCTGATCCGTCGCGCAGGATTGCGAAGGGCCGGGGGCAAACCCGGCCCTTTTCGCTTGTGGCGCCGCCGCATGAGTATTTGGGAAACGGTGAAAGGGCGGGCGCGGGTGTCGGGGATTTGAGTGCTTTGGGAACGAAGTAGCCCGGCGGCCGTGCAAAGCCGCTTAACAGTCGCGCCGGCTTGCAGTATGGGAGGCGCGAGGCATTTATCCCGGAGGCCCGCCATGAAAGCTGCCGTCATCACCTTTCCCGGATCGAATTGCGACCGCGACCTGGCCATTGCGCTGGAGCAGGCGGGGGCCGCGGTGGCGCGCGTCTGGCACAAGGACGAGGCGCTGCCTGCCGGCACGGATCTGGTCGCGGTGCCGGGCGGGTTTTCCTTTGGCGACTACCTGCGTTGCGGTGCCATCGCCGCGCATTCGCCCATCGCCGGCGCGATCAAGGCCCATGCGGCGCGCGGCGGTTATGTGCTGGGCATCTGCAACGGCTTTCAGGTGCTGACCGAGCTGAACTTGCTGCCCGGCGCCCTGATGCGCAATGCCGGCCTGCGTTTCCTGTGCCGCGAGGTGGTGCTGAAGGTCGCCACCTCGGCCAGCCCCTTCACCGCGGCCTATGCGGCGGGCGAGGAGATCCGGGTGCCGGTCGCGCATCACGACGGCAATTACCAGATCGATGCCGAAGGGCTGGCGGCGCTGAAGGATCAGGACCGCATCGCCTTCACCTACGCGCCGGGGATCAATGGCTCGGTCGAGGATATCGCCGGGGTGCTGTCCGAAAACCGCCGGGTGCTGGGCATGATGCCGCATCCCGAACGTGCCGCCGATCCGGCGCATGGCGGCACCGATGGCGCGCGGCTGTTCGCCTCGCTGGTTCAGGAGCTTGTCGCGGCCTGACTTGAGCGGCGACCCTTCGCGCACTAGACTGCATCGATCCCCATGGGGGGCGGTGCCGGAGGCTCATGCGAGAGGAAGACGATTCCACCGGATTCCCGGATGGCAGGGCGGCTATGACCAGTCGCTGGGGCCTGCGCGGCGCGATCGCCGTGCTGCTGATCGTGGCTGCGGGCACGGTCTGGTTCACCAATGCCTGGTTGACCGCGCGGTTTTCCGAGACGACGCGCGTGCGCACCGAGCTGCGCTCGGCGCTGTATACCGGCAACCTGCTGTCGGAACTGCAGCGCACCTCGGTGGTGCCCCTGCTGCTGGCGCGCGACCCGGCGCTGATCTCGGCCCTGTCGGGCAATGATTTCTCGGGCACCTCGGCGCGGCTGATCTCGGCCCAGAAGGAGATTGCGGCGGCCTCGATCAAGCTGCTGGACGCCTCGGGTCGGGTGGTCGGATCGACCAACCGCCACCTGATCGGCACCAATTACGTGCAGGAGCCGTTCTTCGTCGAGGCGTTGCGGTCCAAGGATACGGTCTTCACCGTCTCGCCCTCGCCGCAGGGCGCCTATGAGTTCACCTATTCCCGCACCGTCGTGTCGGACGGGCGCACGCTGGGCGTGGTGGTGGTCGGGGCCGACCTGTCCCGGCTGGTGCGGTCCTGGGCCGGGATATCGGACGCCATCGCGGTCACCGACAGCGCCGGGCAGATCATCCTGTCGACCGAGCCGCGCTGGCGCGGCCTGACCCTGCCCGAGGCGCTGGCGGTGCGCTCGGCCCCCTCGGCCATCGCGCGGGCCTTCCAGGTCACGGCGGATTGGGCCGCGCCGCCGGCCGATGCCTATGTCAAGGGCCGCGCCGTGATGCAGTCCGAGACCCGCATCCCGTTCCGCGGCTGGAAGATGATCGCCTTCACCACCTATGAATCGGTGCGCGAGCGGGTGAATGCGGTTCTGGCCATGGTCATCATGGGCTTCGCCATCCTGCTGGCGGCGGTGTTCTATCTGCTGTCGCGCCGGGCGCGGGTGGAATCGGCGGCCTGGATGCGGGAATCGGCCGATCTGCGGGCGCTGAACCTGCGCCTGACCCGCGAGATCGCCGAGCGCGAGCGCATGCAGAAAGAGCTGCGCGTCGCCGAGCAGACCGTTCAGCAATCATCGAAGCTGGCCGCGCTGGGCGAGATGTCGGCCGGCGTCAGCCATGAGCTGAACCAGCCGCTGGCGGCGATGAAGACCTATCTGGCCGGGGCGCGGCTTCTGCTGCAGCGCGGCCGGGCCGAGGAGGCGCTGTCCAGCTTCCAGCGCATCGACGACCTGGTCGAGCGCATGGGCGCCATCACCCGGCAGCTGAAATCCTATGCCCGCAAGGGCGGCGAGGCCTTCGAGCCGGTGGACCTGCGTGCCGCGCTGTCCAGCGCGCTGGTGATGATGGAGCCGCAGCTGCGGAGCCGCACCATCCGCTTGCAGCGCAATATCCCGCGCTATCCGGTCATGGTCTATTGCGACCGCATCCGGCTGGAGCAGATCATCATCAACCTGCTGCGCAACGCCATCGACGCGATCAAGGGCATCCGCGACCCGGCCATCGAGATCACCGTGAGCTCGGGCTCTCACGCATTCTTGTCCGTGCGCGACAACGGGCCGGGTGTATCGGACCTGGAAAATCTGTTTGAACCCTTCTTCACCACGAAGAAGCCTGGGGAGGGGACCGGTCTCGGGCTGGCGATCTCGTCGGGCATCGCCGCGGATTTCGGGGGGCGACTGACGGCGCATAACGCCTCGGACGAAGGGGGCAGGGGCGCCGTATTCGAGCTTGAGCTGCCGCTGCACGATCCTGGCCGCAAGGCCGGGACGCGGCTGGCGGCGGAATGATGGAAAGAGGTAAAGGCCCATGAGCCGCACTTTGAAGATAGCCGTCGTCGATGACGAACCCGACATGCGCGAATCGATCAGCCAGTGGCTGGCGCTTTCCGGCTTTGACGCCGAGACCTTTGCCACCGCCGAAGAGGCGCTGAAGGTGATCGGCGCGGACTGGCCCGGCGTGGTGATTTCCGACATCCGCATGCCGGGCATGGACGGGATGGCTTTCCTCAAGCGGCTGATGGGCATCGATTCGGGCCTGCCGGTCATCATGATCACCGGCCATGGCGACGTGCCGATGGCGGTCGAGGCGATGCGGATCGGTGCCATGGACTTCATGGAAAAGCCCTTCAACCCCGAGCGCCTGACCGAGCTGGTCAAGAAGGCCAGCCAGGCCCGGCGCATGACGCTGGACAACCGCGCCCTGCGCCGCGACCTTTCCGAAGGCCAGCAGGTCATGTCCAAGCTGATCGGCGCCAGCCCGGTGATGGACCGGCTGCGCGAGGATATCCTGGACCTGGGCCAGGCCGACGGCCATGTGCTGATCGACGGCGAGACCGGCACCGGCAAGACGCTGGTCGCGCATGCGCTGCATGCCGTGGGGCCGCGTGCCAGCAAGAAATTCGTGCCGATCTCCTGCGCGGCCTATAACGACGAGGTGCTGGCCGCGAAGCTGTTCGGCCCGGTCGAAAACGGCCTGCCTGCCGTCGAGGAGGCGCGCGGCGGCACCTTGTGCCTGGAGGATATCGAGGCGCTGTCCGACCCGCTGCAGGCGCGGCTGCTGGCCTTTATCGCCGACCAGGGCAGCCCGGCCGAGACGCGGATCATCGCCATCTCGAACGCGCGCGGCGAGGGGCGCCGGGCCGAGGATTCGCTGCGGCCCGACCTGTTCTATCGCCTGACCGCGCTGAAGATCACCCTGCCGCCCCTGCGCTCGCGCGGCGAGGACATCCTGACGCTCTTCACCCGCATGACCGAGCAATTCGCCGAGGAATACGGCTGCGAGCCGCCGCACGTGACGGCGCAGGAGGCGGCGCAGCTGCTGCAGGCGCCCTGGCCGGGCAATGTGCGCCAGCTGATCAACGTGGCCGAGCGCGCGGTCCTGCAGAACCGCCGCGGCTCGGGCTCGATCGCCTCGCTGCTGATGGCGGACGGCGAGGATACGCAGGAGGCGACGACGACCGAGGGCAAGCCGCTCAAGGAATATGTCGAAAGCTTCGAGAAGATGTTGATCGACAACACGATGCGCCGCCACAAGGGCAGCATCGCCGCCGTCATGGACGAGCTTTGCCTGCCGCGCCGGACGCTGAACGAAAAGATGGCGAAATACGGGCTGAGCCGGGGCGATTACCTCTGAGCGGGCGGAGGGCGGCAGGTCCGCCGGATCGGCGAATCCTGGCCTTGGCTGAAAAACCCATTGTAACGGCGGGCCCTTCCCCGCTATCTTGCCCGAGTAGGGTGGGCGCCACAACTTATGGTTGCTCGACCTCGCCAGTTTCGCAGCGCGCCAGCCAGCCGCGACACCCGAAAAGTGCCGGTGGTGCCACGCGCGGAAAATCCTGCCCACGCCCCAAGGGGCCTCTGGGCATCCGTGATCGCAGCCCGGACCGCGCAAGCGGGATGGGCCAAGAAAGGTAAACAGACGCGATGGATCGCGCAACGCAGCTTGATCGGGCACGGCGGCAGGGCAAGACCCTGACCGCCGCGATTGCTGCTGGCGGCGCGGCCTTCGCTGTCCTCTCATGCGGCAGCCGGACCTTGCCCCCGCCAGTGTGCGGGCCGATGCGGCTGCCCGAAAGACGGAAACATGTCAAAGAAAATGCTGATCGACGCCACGCATTCCGAGGAAACTCGGGTTGTCGTGGTCGATGGAACCAAAGTCGAGGAATTTGATTTCGAGACGGTCAACAAGCGGCAGCTTGCTGGCAACATCTATCTGGCCAAGGTGACGCGGGTCGAACCCTCGCTGCAGGCCGCCTTTGTGGATTACGGCGGCAACCGCCACGGTTTTCTGGCCTTTGCCGAGATCCATCCCGATTATTACCAGATCCCCGCCGCCGACCGTAAGGCGCTGATCGAGGAAGAGCGCCAGGCTGCCGCCGCCGAGGCCGACGAGGGTGAGAAAAAGCGCAGCCCCCGTCGCCGCAAGCCGGCCAAGGCCGCCGCCGCCGAAAGCGGTGATGCCGTGCTGGCTTCGGACGAGATCGCCGGCATGGCCGTGGTGGACCCCTCCGAGGGCGATGCTGCCCCGGTCGAGGGCCTTGCCGCCGAGCCTGCCGCGACGCCGGAGCCGGAACCGGCTGCGGACAGCGCCGAGGAAAGCGGCGAGGATGACGGCATCGAATCCGTCGCCGAAGAGGACGTGGCCGAGGAAATCTCGCCCCCCCGCAAGCCGCGCGCCCGCCGCTACAAGATCCAGGAAGTGATCAAGGTCCGGCAGATCATGCTGGTCCAGGTCGTCAAGGAGGAGCGCGGCAACAAGGGCGCCGCGCTGACCACCTATCTGTCTCTGGCCGGCCGCTATTGCGTGCTGATGCCGAACACGGCGCGCGGCGGCGGGATTTCCCGCAAGATCACCAACGCCGCCGACCGCAAGAAGCTGAAGGAGATCGCCAGCGAGCTGGAGGTGCCGGAAGGCGCCGGCCTGATCATCCGCACCGCCGGCAGCCAGCGGACGCGGACCGAGATCCGCCGCGACTACGAATACCTGATGCGGCTGTGGGAGCAGATCCGCGAACTGACCTTCAAGTCCATCGCCCCGGCGCCGATCTATGAGGAAGGCGACCTGATCAAGCGCACGATCCGCGATCTCTACAGCAAGGAGATCGACGAGGTGCTGGTCGAGGGCGAGCGCGGCTATCGCACGGCCAAGGACTTCATGAAGATGATCATGCCGTCCCATGCCAAGAACGTGAAGCATTACACCGACCAGATGCCGCTGTTCGCGCGCTATCAGGTGGAAAGCTATCTGGGCGGCATGTTCAACCCGGTCGTGCAGCTGAAATCCGGCGGCTACATCGTCATCGGCGTGACCGAGGCGCTGGTCGCCATCGACGTGAACTCGGGCCGGGCCACCAAGGAAGGCTCGATCGAGGAAACCGCGCTGAAGACGAACCTGGAAGCCGCCGAGGAGATCGCGCGCCAGCTGCGGCTGCGCGACCTTGCGGGCCTGATCGTCATCGACTTCATCGACATGGAGGAGCGCAAGAACAACGCCGCCGTCGAGAAACGCTTCAAGGAGCGGCTGAAGACCGACCGGGCGCGCATCCAGGTCGGGCGCATCTCGGGCTTCGGCCTTCTGGAGATGTCGCGCCAGCGGCTGCGGCCGGGCATGCTGGAATCGACCACGCAACCTTGTCCGCATTGCCATGGCACCGGGCTGATCCGTTCGGACGACAGCCTGGCGCTGACCATCCTTCGCGCCATCGAGGAAGAGGGCACCCGCAAGCGTTCGCGCGAGGTGCTGGTCAAGGCGCCGGTCGCGGTCGCCAATTTCCTGATGAACGCCAAGCGCGAGCATATCGCCACGATCGAGGCGCGCTATGGTCTCTCGGTCCGGGTCGAGGCCGATCCGGCGCTGATCTCGCCCGATTTCGCCATCGAGAAGTTCAAGACCGCCACCCGCAACGTGCCCGAGATTGTGTCGCCTGTGGTCTCGGTCGATGCCCGGCTGATGGCGCTGATCGATGACCAGGAGCCGGCCGAGGAGGAAGAGGTCGAGGAGACCGCCGAGGAGGATCATGCCGAGGACGGCCGTGCCGAGGGCAGCGATGGCGAGAATGGCGGCAAGCGCCGCCGCCGCCGCCGTCGCCGCCGGGGCGGCAAGAACGGCGAGGGCGAGGCGCATCACGCCGAGGACGGCGAGGAGGGGGTTTCGGAGACCGAGGAGACCGAGCAGCCTGCGGAAGCCGAGGTGACGGCGGCGGCCTCGGTTGAAGCCGAGAGCGCATCGGCGCCGGTCGCGGAAGAGGCCGAGAAGCCGCGCCGAC
Organism: Paracoccus sp. J55; assembly: GCF_000513975.1. Taxonomy (NCBI): domain Bacteria; kingdom Pseudomonadati; phylum Pseudomonadota; class Alphaproteobacteria; order Rhodobacterales; family Paracoccaceae; genus Paracoccus; species Paracoccus sp. J55. The sequence continues at coordinate 4,366 of NZ_AZVA01000044.1, read as the reverse complement.
GCACCCGCTCGCGCCGCCGCAAGACCGATGAGCCGGCCGAGGCGGAGGCCGCCGTGGCCGAGCCGGTCGCGACTGCAGAGGTGGTGGCTCTGCAGGGGACTCCGGTCGAGCCGGTCGCTGCCGAGCCCGTGGCGGAAGAGCTGCCCGCGACCGCCGAGACCGGGCCGGCCGAGCCGGAACCGGAAGCCGCCGCGCCGGGGCAGTCTGCCGCCGAGCCTGTTGCGGATGAGGCGCCGGCCGCCGATCTGCCCGAAGCCGAAGCCGAAGCCGAAGCCGAAGCCGAAGCCGAAGCCGAAGCCGAAGCCACTGATGCTGTGGTGGAAGCCGAACCGGACGAGGAGCCCGCCGAGATCGCGCCCGAGCCCGAAGCGCAACCCGCTTCCGAGCCCGTGATGGCCGAGGAGACTCCGCGTCCCAAGCGCCGCGGCTGGTGGTCCCTGGGCTGATCTGCCGCAGCCTTCCACGAAAGAGTGACGGGCGCGGGGCTTTCCCGCGCCCTTTCCTTGCGCCAAGGTGCCGGCCATGTTGGGAATCGAGCTAGCAGATGCCGCCTTCCTGCCCGCCGCGACGGTCGCGCTGCTGGCCGGGATCCTGTCCTTCCTGTCGCCCTGCGTGCTGCCGATCGTGCCGCCCTATCTGGCCTATATGACCGGGGTCGGGGTCGGCGGGCTGAAATCGGGCGAGCGCAGCGCCGTGGTGCCGGCGCTGTTCTTCGTCATGGGCCTGTCCACGGTCTTTCTGCTGATGGGCATGGCGGCCTCGGCCTTCGGGCGGATGTTCCTGCAGTGGCAGGATCTGCTGGCGCGGGGCGCCGGGGTGGTGGTGATCCTGCTGGGCCTGCATTTCCTGCACATCATCCGCATCCCCTTTCTGGATGCCGAGGCGCGCATCGACACGCAGGAGCGGGGCGGCAGCGCGCTGGGGGCCTATGTCCTGGGCTTGGCCTTCGCCTTCGGCTGGACGCCCTGCATCGGGCCGCAGCTCGGCATGATCCTGTCGCTGGCCGCGACTGGCGGCGCGATGGGCAAGGGCACGGCGCTGCTGGCGGTCTATGCGCTGGGGCTGGGCATCCCCTTCCTGCTGTCGGCCATCTTCATCAACCGGGCCATCGGCCTGATGAACCGCATCAAGCCGCATCTGAAGCTGATCGAGCGCATCATGGGCGGGCTGCTGGTCGTGGTCGGCGTGGCGTTGCTGACCGGAGCCTTCCCGGCCTTCGCCTATTGGCTGCTGGAGACCTTTCCCTGGCTGGCGGCGCTGGGTTAGTCCCAGTTCGGCGGCCGTTTCTCCAGAAAGGCCTGGATGCCCTCGGCGGTCTCGGGCAGCAGCATGTTCTCGCAGATCACCGCGCCGGCGACCTCATAGGCTTCGGCCAGGCCCAGGCTGCGCTGGGCATGGAAAGCGCGCTTGCCCATGCGCACGGCGGCGGGCAGTTTCCCGGCAATCAGCCGGGCCAGGGCCATCGTCTCGGCCTCCAGCGCCTCGGACGCGGCGACGCGGTTGATCAGGCCCAACTCGCGCGCCCGGGCCGCGTCCATGAACTCGCCCGTCACCAGCAGCTCGAAGGCGGCGCGCGGCGGGATGGCGCGGGACAGCGCCACCATCGGCGTCGAGCAGAACAGCCCGATATTGACCCCGTTCACGCCGAATCGCGCGTCCTCGGCCGCCACGGCCATGTCGCAGCTGGCGACCAGCTGGCAGCCCGCGGCGGTGGCGATACCCTGCACCTCGGCGATGACTGGCTGGGACAGGGCAGGCAGCTTCTGCATCATCTCGGCGCAGCGCGAGAACAGCCGCCCATAGGCGGCGCGGCCGTCGTCCTCGTCATTGCGCGCGCCCTGCATCTCGCGCAGGTCGTGCCCGGCGCAGAAGGCCTTGCCGCGCGCGGCCAGAACCACGACGCGGATGCCGTCATTCGCCGCGATCTCATCCAGCACATCCGACAGCGCATCGATCATCGCGGTGGAGAGCGCGTTGTAATTCATCGGGCTGTTCAGGATCACGCGCGCGACAGGACCGTCGTCCTGACGCAGCACCAGCGGTTCGGGGTTCCCGTCCTTCATGCGATTCCTCCTGACGCCACGGCGAGGCTTGTCTTTTCCGGGCTTTGCCGGTCAGTCTAGCCGCCGTTCCGGCAGGGGGGAAGCATGGCGTTGGTGATGGGGCGCGAGGCGCTGAACGAATTCCTGGGCAGGGCGTTCCCGCAGGTGGCCGGGCAGGTCCGGGTCGAATCCCTGGACGAGGCGCGGCTGACCGCGCGGCTGGCGGTGGACGACCAGCACCTGCGCCCGGGCGGCACGGTCAGCGGCCCGGCCATGTTCGCGCTGGCCGACGTGACGATCTACCTGGCCATCCTGGCCCGGATCGGCGAGGTGGCGCTGGCGGTGACCACCAACGCCTCGATCGACTTCATGCGCAAGCCCCAGGCGGGGCGCGACCTTCTGGCCGATTGCCGCATCCTGAAGCTGGGGCGGGCGCTGGCCGTGGGCGAGGTGCTGATCCGTTCCGAGGGCGCCGAGGAGCCGGTGGCGCGCTGCTCGATGACCTATTCGATTCCGCCGAAACGCTGACCCCGGCAGGGTTTGCGATGCGGTATTTAAATACCTATTTTGTAAGTATATGAAATCGCTTCTGGAATAGGGCCGTGATGCGCTTGACCTACGCGCGGCTTTCGCCGATATACCGCCATCTCGAATTACAGCCCCCAAAGGGACCGACAGATGAAAACCTATACCGCGAAACCGGCGGAGATCGAGAAGAAGTGGATCCTGATCGACGCCGAGGGCGTCGTGCTGGGCCGCCTTGCCTCGATCGTCGCGATGCGCCTGCGTGGCAAGCACAAGCCGACCTTCACCCCGCACATGGACATGGGCGATAACGTCATCATCATCAATGCCGACAAGGTGCAGATGACCGGCGACAAGCGCGATGCCAAGAAATACTACTGGCATACCGGCCATCCGGGCGGCATCAAGCACCGCACCGCGCGCCAGATCCTGGAAGGCGCCCATCCCGAGCGCGTGGTGATCAAGGCCGTCGAGCGCATGATCTCGCGCAACAAGCTGGGCAAGAAGCAGATGACCAACCTGCGCGTCTATGCCGGTGCCGAGCACCCGCATGAGGCCCAGCAGCCCGAAGTCCTGGACGTCAAGTCCATGAACGCCAAGAATACCCGGAGCGCGTAAGCCATGGCCGAAGACATCAAAACCCTCGACGATCTGAAATCGGTCGCGACGGCTGCTCCGGCGGCTGCCCCGGTTCGCGAGGCGCAGCGCGATTCGCTGGGCCGTTCCTATGCCACCGGCAAGCGCAAGGACGCGGTCGCCCGCGTCTGGGTCAAGCCGGGTTCGGGCAAGGTCACCGTCAACGGCAAGGACATGGCCGAATATTTCGCCCGTCCGGTGCTGCAGATGATCCTGCGCCAGCCCTTCGAGGTTGCCGGCGTCTCGGGTCAGTATGACGTCTACGCCACCGTCGCCGGCGGCGGCCTGTCGGGCCAGGCGGGTGCGGTCAAGCACGGCATCTCGAAGGCGCTGCAGTTGCACGAACCTTCGCTGCGCGCCGCCCTGAAGGCGGCCGGCTTCCTGACCCGCGACTCGCGCGTGGTGGAACGGAAGAAATACGGCAAGGCGAAGGCGCGCCGCTCGTTCCAGTTCTCGAAGCGCTGATCCCCGCTTCCAGGCGATGCAGACGCGGTCCCTCGGGGCCGCGTTTTTCTTTTCCGGCCGCTTCCGAAGCGATCCTGTGGCGGGGCCGGCGGTGCATCCCGGTCCGACTCGGCGGCGCAATCGGCCCGCCCGCATGCGTTCCCGCTTCACGGCCTGCCCGAAGGCCCGGCAGGGCGGGAATTATCTGCCCGAATCTGCGACAGAAAAATGACATGAAATCATTGGCTTGCCATTTTTCTTCCGGAAGGGCGCATTTTTCCGCTTGCAAGCCGCATCCGCAGCCCCTAGATACCGCTTCACCGACGCAGCAAGGCGCTGCGGCGGACGGATCTAGCGGCGCTGGGCGCGGCAAGGACCGGAAATCTTGGGAATGGATGGCTTGGACTTCGCCATGAATTTGGTGCGGTTCGGGTAGTTTGTTTCCTCTGCTTTTTGACATTATGGTATATCTGAAGGGATATGCGGGCGGTCTGGTCGTTTTTCGGCGAGGGAGTTTGCATATCGGCCTGGTAGGGGGAACCCGATGATCCAGGTGTCAGCTTCACTGTTTGACGGTTCACGTTTTGTGGAACGACAAGCAGAGATGATCACCCGCTAGTCGCGGGTGACAGATGTGCAAGGTTCTTCTGTCAAGGATAGCTGCTTCGGTGGCTTTCAACTTGAGAGTTTGATCCTGGCTCAGAACGAACGCTGGCGGC
>NZ_AZVA01000043.1:0-23940 GCF_000513975.1 Paracoccus sp. J55 | reverse complement strand
ATCGCAGCCGTCAGCGTCGTCTTGCCGTGGTCAACGTGACCGATCGTCCCGATGTTGACGTGCGGTTTCGTCCGTTCAAACTTTGCCTTTGCCATGGGCATGGCTCCTTATGTTGACGGTGCGTGCAGGCACGCACCCTACGGGGTTGGTAGGGTGCGCGGTTGCCCACGCACCGCCGGGATTACGCGTATTTCTTCTGGATCTCGTCCGAGATGTTCTGCGGCACGGCCTCGTAATGGTCGAACTGCATCGTGAACACCGCACGGCCCGAGGACATCGAGCGCAGGTTGTTGATGTAGCCGAACATGTTGGCCAGCGGCACGAAGGCGTCGATGACGTTCGCATTGCCGCGCGAGTCCTGGCCGCGGACCATGCCGCGACGGCTGGTCAGGTCGCCGATGATCGAACCGGTATATTCCTCCGGCGTGACCACCTCGACGCGCATGATCGGTTCGAGCAGCTTGGCGCCCGCCTTCTTCAGGCCTTCGCGCATGGCGGCACGCGCCGCGATCTCGAAGGCCAGGACCGAGGAGTCGACGTCATGGAAGGCACCGTCGATCAGCGCCACCTTGAAGTCGATCACCGGGAAGCCGGCCAGCGGGCCCGAATCCATGACGGACTTGATGCCCTTCTCGACGCCCGGGATGTATTCCTTGGGCACCGCACCGCCGACGATCTTCGATTCGAACGAGTAGCCCTCGCCCGGCTCGGTCGGGGTGATGACCAGCTTGACGCGCGCGAACTGACCGGTCCCGCCGGTCTGTTTCTTGTGCGTGTAGTCGATCTCGGCCTCGGTCGAGATGGTCTCGCGATAGGCCACCTGCGGGGCGCCGATATTCGCCTCGACCTTGAACTCGCGCTTCATGCGGTCGACCAGGATATCGAGGTGAAGTTCGCCCATGCCCTTCATGATGGTCTGGCCCGATTCCAGGTCGGTCTCGACGCGGAAGGACGGGTCCTCGGCGGCCAGGCGCTGCAGGGCCAGGCCCATTTTTTCCTGGTCGGCCTTGGACTTCGGCTCGACGGCGATCTCGATCACCGGCTCGGGGAAGGTCATGGTTTCCAGGACCACGGGCTTTGCGGGATCGCAAAGCGTGTCGCCCGTCGTGGTTTCCTTCAGCCCGGCCAGGGCGATGATGTCGCCGGCGAAAGCCTCGTCGATCTCTTCGCGGTTGATGGCGTGCATGACCATCATCCGGCCGACGCGCTCGCGCTTGCCCTTGGTCGAGTTCAGCATCTGGTCGCCCTTCTTGAGCTGGCCAGAATAGATCCGCGTGAAGGTCAGCGAGCCGACGAAGGGGTCGTTCATGATCTTAAACGCCAGCGCCGAGAACGGATCCGCGTCCGAGGCATGGCGGGCAATGTTGCGCTCTTCCGTCTCGTCGCCCGGGGCGAAGCCCATATAGGCGGGCACGTCGGTCGGCGCCGGCAGGAAGTCCACCACGGCGTTCAGCAGCGGCTGCACGCCCTTGTTCTTGAAGGCGGAACCGGCCATGACCGGGAAGAAGGACAGCGACAGCGTGCCCTTGCGGATCAGCTTGCGCAGCGTCGCCTCGTCGGGCTCGTTGCCTTCCAGATAGGCTTCCATCGCCTCGTCGTCCTGTTCGACGGCGAGTTCGATCATCTTGCCGCGCCATTCCTCGGCGACGTCCTGAAGCTCGTCACGGATGGGCTGGCGGATCCACGAGGCGCCCAGGTCCTCGCCCTTCCAGACCCATTCTTCCATCTTGATCAGGTCGACGATGCCTTCCAGCTTGTCCTCGGCGCCGATCGGCAGAGCGATCGGGCAGGGGGTGCCGCCGGTGCGGTCCTTGATCATGGCGACGCATTTGAAGAAGTCGGCGCCGATCTTGTCCATCTTGTTGACGAAGACGATCCGCGGAACCTTGTAGCGGTCGGCCTGGCGCCAGACGGTCTCGGTCTGCGGCTCGACGCCGGCATTGCCGTCCAGCAGGCAGATCGCGCCGTCCAGAACCGCCAGCGAACGCTCGACCTCGATGGTGAAGTCGACGTGGCCGGGGGTGTCGATGATGTTGAAGCGGCAACGCTCGCTATCATCGGGGGTGAAGTCGGCATCCTCGTGGCGCTGCCAGAAGGTGGTGGTCGCCGCCGAGGTGATGGTGATGCCGCGCTCGGCTTCCTGCTCCATCCAGTCCATGGTGGACGCACCTTCGTGCGTCTCGCCCATCTTGTGGTTCTTGCCGGTGTAGAACAGGATACGCTCGGTCGTCGTGGTCTTGCCCGCGTCGATATGGGCCATGATCCCGAAGTTCCGGTAGCGCTCCAGCGGATATTCGCGTGCCATAAAGGGCCTTCCTTCCGGTTACCAGCGGTAGTGGCTGAACGCCTTGTTGGCGTCGGCCATCTTGTGCGTGTCCTCACGCTTCTTGACGGCGGTGCCGCGGCCGTTCACCGCGTCGGCCAGCTCGCCCGCGAGGCGCTCTTCCATGGTGTGCTCGTTGCGCTTTTTCGACGCGTCGATCAGCCAGCGGATCGCCAGGGCCTCGCGGCGCGACGGACGGACCTCGACCGGAACCTGGTAGGTGGCGCCGCCGACGCGGCGCGAGCGCACTTCGACCGAGGGCTTCACGTTGTCGAGGGCTTCGTGGAAGACTTCGATCGGCTCGCGCTTCAGCTTGCCCTGCACGCGGTCGAGGGCGTTGTAGACGATGCGTTCGGCAACCGATTTCTTGCCGTCGATCATCAGGTTGTTCATGAATTTGGTCAGCACGCGATCGCCATATTTGGCGTCGGGCAGGACTTCGCGCTTCTCAGCGGCGTGACGACGGGACATGTGCCTATCTCCTTACTTCGGACGCTTCGCGCCGTATTTCGAACGACGCTGACGACGATCCTTGACGCCCTGGGTATCCAGAACACCGCGCAGGATGTGATAGCGGACACCCGGAAGGTCTTTCACCCGGCCGCCGCGGATCAGCACGACGCTGTGTTCCTGCAGGTTGTGCTTTTCGCCCGGGATGTAGGAGATCACCTCGAAGCCATTGGTCAGGCGGACCTTGGCCACCTTACGCATGGCCGAGTTCGGCTTCTTCGGCGTCGTGGTATAGACGCGCGTGCATACGCCCCGCTTCTGCGGGCAGGATTGCAGGTGCTGCGACTTCGAGCGCTGCACCTTGGGCTGCCGCGGTTTGCGGATCAGCTGTTGGATCGTCGGCATTCGGTTCCCCGTCTTGCTTTCGTCAATACTCGCAGCCACCGGCTGCGCCACTTCTCGACGGCGAATCACGCCCATCGTGAAACGCCAGAACCCATCCTGTCCCCAAGCCGGGAAGGACGGGTTGAATTACCAGAGGATCGGGGCATTCCGGCCCGGATCATGACCACAGAGGTTCTGGGCCCCGATCAGATTCCTGACGGGTGTGCGGCGTATATGGGGTTTCCACAGGCGAGTCAACAGCCGCCCCCCTGCCCTGCCCGGGCCGAGAGCAGTCCCCGCGCCCCGGCTTCGAGACCCGGCAGGTCGATGCGGAAACGCCGGGCGAGCAGCGCCGCCATGTCCTCTTCGGGGCCCGCGCCCTGCCCCGCGACTGCATAGCCCGCGCCCACCGCGCCCGAGTCGTTGTCCTCGTGCAGCATGCGCACATACATCGGCTTTCCCGCCAGGGTCACGCCCGGCATGGACAGGTTCACCTTGAAATGCGGGAAATGCAGCGCGCAGCGCCCCGCATCCGGCCGCAGGTAGATGGTCAGCGCCGCGCTGGCATTGTGGACGATCCGCATCTCGGACCGGATGCCGCCCGGCCCGGCCCGCATCACCACGCCGCGCGCGTAATCGCAGGACAGCCGCCCGTGTTGGCGCCAGAGCGGCTGCATGCGCACGAAATCGCGGCGCGCGTCGCGGATATAGTCAAGGGCCACCGCATCGTCGTCGTCATGGCGGAAATGGCCGACCACATCGGCCGAATGGTCGATATGTGGGGCGACGGCGGCCATGCAGGCCTCGACATGCTTCTCCATCGGCGGGACCAGCGCCAGCCGCAGTTGCGGCATGATCCCCGCCAGCTCGTGCAGCCGGGCCAGCCAGGGCTCGGGCAGGTCCGGCCCGGTCATCAGCACCAGCGTGAAATCCGGATCGGTCTGCGCCAGCCAGGCCGGCAGGGCGACATGCTCGAACCAGAACCAGCGCCGGGCCAGCCGCTCGGGGTCGTAGAGAAAGGCCCGCCGCTCCTCCAGCGTCTCGTGGGTCACCTGAAACCCCCGGCCGCCCAGATAGGAAAAGCGGCACAAGCCCAGCATCTGCACCCGCATCAGCTTCGCCTCTGCAATTGCCCTTCGCGCAGGATGGTATAGATCCCCGCGCCCACCACCAGCGCCGAACCCGCCCAGGTCCACAGGTCCGGCCAGTCGCCGAACACCGCCAGCCCCAGCAGGATGGCCCAGAGCAGCGAACTGTAGCGGAACGGCGCGACGAAGGAAATCTCGCCCACCCGCATGGTGGCGACGGCGGTGATATAGCCCACGGTCAGGAACAGCGCGGCAGCGGTCAGCAGCGCGAATTCGGCCAGGGTCGGCAGCCGCCAGTTTTCCGCCCAGCCCAGAACGAAGCCCGACAGCATCACCGTCAGCGCCGCGTAAAAGGCGATGCTGGACGAGGCGAGCCGGGCCGAGAATGTCCGGGTGACCATGTCCCGCACCACGATCAGCAGCATCGCCGCCAGCGCCACGGCCGACCAGCGGTCGAAGGCTCCGGTGCCCGGCCGCAGGATCAGCAGCACGCCGACGAAGCCGATGCCGATGGCCAGCAGCCGGCGCCAGCCCAGCCTTTCGCGAAAGAACAGCGCCGCGGCCAGCGTCACCGCCAGCGGCAGCGCCTGCATGATCGCCGAGATGTCGGCCAGCGCCATCCGCCGCAGCGCCAGCAGGTAAAGCACGGTCGAGACGATATCCGCCGCCGTGCGCAGCACCAGCGGCCAAAGATCGCCGCGCGGCACCCGCAGCCGGACCCCGCCCTGCCCCTGCGCGACCAGCACCATCAGCAGCAGCACCATGCCGCCGCGGATGGCGATGGATTCGTAAAGCGGCAGGCTCTGGGTTACCGCCTTCATCAGCGTGTCGTTGCAGATGAAGGCCGCCATGCTGAGCATCATCAGCGCCGAGCCGCGCAGGTTGTCGGCCCGCCCTTGCCGGGGGTCCGGGACATGCGGGCGAAGGGCGGTTGCCGGCGCGCTGGCAGAGGGCAGGTCGGGGGTCAGCATGGTTCTGGCTGTGCGGCTTGGGAGATGAGAAACAGGCTACCAGAGCGCCAGCAGCGACCAGCCGAGGCTCAGCTTCAACTGGTCCACCAACTCGACAATGGGAATGAAGCTCAGAAAGACGAACGCATCGAACAGGTTGCGGCGCAGCGTCGCCGTGTCGAACCGCGCGGTCCGCCCGGTGCGGAACAGCCGCGGATCGGGCAGGAAGAACGGCGTGCGCACCGCATAGGCATCGTATTCCGCGCCGAAGTGCTGCGACAGGAACGCCGCTTCGCGCCGCGCGGTGATCCACAGGATCAGCCCCACCGTGCCGCCGACCAGCAGGGCAAGGCTGACCGCGCCGAACATCAGCCCGATCCCCGTCGCCGCCACGGTCGAGAAGAAATACAGCGGGTTGCGCGTCATCGAATAGGGCCCGTCCTGCATCACCCGCCGGTTCTTGGCGCCGCCGACATAGAGGATCGACCAGAACCGGCCGAGCACGCCCGCCAGCAGCAGCAGAATGCCCAGGGTTTCGATGGCCTCGTGCCCGAACCCCTCGAGGCCGAGGAGCGGGGTGATCACCAGGATGGCCGGCAGCAAGGCCAGACCCGACAGCCGCAGGATGTTGATGCGGATCTTCTGATTGACTGCCGCGCGCATCAAACCACCCTCGCAAAACGCCCCGACCGCCCTTTGGCCCCTCATCGTTATCCCCTGCCAGGGCTTTGCGCAATCGCGACCTGCGGATGAGAGGGTTGCGGCGATCCGCCGGACGGCGCCCCATCGGACGGCGCGCTGCGCAATCGGGACTTGGGGATGAGAGGGTTGCGGCAGCCCATGCAGAAAAGGCCCGGCATCGCTGCCGGGCCTTTCCAATTCGTTTCAACGGGCGATCACTCGTCGCCGCCGACCTCGGCCGGGCTGTCCTCCGGCGCGATCAGCGCGGCGGCGGCCTCCGCCTCGGCGCGGCGGGCTTCGATCACCTCGTTGTCGCGCTCGGTCGCGATGCGCTTCACGCGGGCGGTGGCGCCGCCGGTGCCGGCCGGGATCAGCCGGCCGACGATGACGTTCTCCTTAAGCCCGACCAGCTTGTCGCGCTTGCCCTGGACGGCGGCCTCGGTCAGCACGCGGGTCGTCTCCTGGAACGAGGCGGCCGAGATGAAGCTGCGGGTCTGCAGCGACGCCTTGGTGATGCCCAGCAGCACCGGCTCGCCCGTGGCCGGACGGCCGCCCTTGGCTTCGATCTTGGCGTTCTCTTCCTCGAACTCGTCGCGGTCGACATGCTCGCCCTTCAGCAGCGTGGTGTCGCCGCTGTCGGTGATCTCGATCTTCTGCAGCATCTGGCGGACGATCACCTCGATGTGCTTGTCGTTGATCTTCACGCCCTGCAGCCGGTAGACGTCCTGCACCTCGTCGATGAGATAGTCGGCCAGAGCCTCGATCCCCATGATGCGCAGGATGTCATGCGGCGCCGGGTTGCCGTCCATGATGTAGTCGCCCTTCTGCACGAAGTCGCCTTCCTGCACCGGGATGTGCTTGCCTTTCGGCACCATGTATTCGACCGGCTCCAGCGTGTCGTCGGCGGGCTCGATGGCGATGCGGCGCTTGTTCTTGTAGTCCTTGCCGAAGCGCACATAGCCGTCGATCTCGGCGATGATGGCGTGGTCCTTGGGACGGCGCGCCTCGAACAGCTCCGCCACGCGGGGCAGACCCCCGGTGATGTCCTTGGTCTTGGCGCCTTCGCGCGGGATCCGCGCCACCACGTCGCCGGCCTTGATCTCCTGCCCGTCCTCGACCGACAGGATGGCGTCGACCGACATCGGATAGGTGACCGGGTTGCCCTGCTCGTTGCGGACCGGCTCGCCATCGGCATCGACGATGATGATCTCGGGCTTCAGCTCGTTGCCTTTCGGGGCCGAGCGCCAGTCCGTCACGATCTTCTGCGTCATGCCGGTCGCGTCGTCGGTCTCGTCGCGGACCGAGATCCCCGACAGCAGGTCGACATATTTCGCGACACCGGCCTTCTCGGCGATGATCGGCAGGGTATAGGGGTCCCATTCGAACATCTTCTGGCCGCGCGCCACGGCATCGCCTTCGCGCACGAACAGCTTGCTGCCGTAGAACAGCTTGTGGCTGGCCAGCGTGTCGCCCGTCGCCGACTTGATGTGCAGCTGCATGTTGCGACTCATCACGATCAGCTCGCCATTGGCGTTTTCCAGCGTGCTTTCGTTGTCGAAAGCCACCGTGCCCTCCTGCGCCGCGGCGATGAAGGACTGCTGGCCGCCCTGGGCGATGCCGCCGATGTGGAAGGTCCGCATCGTCAGCTGGGTGCCCGGCTCGCCGATGGACTGGGCGGCGATGATGCCGACCGCCTCGCCGATATTGACCAGCGTGCCGCGGGCCAGGTCGCGGCCATAGCACAGCGCGCAGACCCCATCGTCCGACTCGCAGGTCAGGGCCGAGCGGATGCGCACGTTCTGCACGCCCGCGCCCTCGATCTCGTCGGCCTTGCGCTCGTCGATCAGCTCGTTCTTGCGGACGATGACCACGTCCTCGCCCGGCACCAGCACGTCCTCGGCCGCGACACGGCCCAGCACGCGCTCGGAAAGCGGGCTGACCACCTCGCCGTCGTTGACCGCGGCCGAGGCGGTGATCGCCCGGTCGGTGCCGCAGTCATGCTCGCGGATGATGCAGTCCTGCGCCACGTCCACAAGGCGGCGGGTCAGGTAGCCCGAGTTCGCCGTCTTGAGCGCGGTGTCCGACAGACCCTTCCGCGCGCCGTGGGTCGAGTTGAAGTATTCAAGAACGGTCAGGCCTTCCTTGAAGTTCGAGATGATCGGCGTCTCGATGATCTCGCCGTTCGGCTTGGCCATCAGGCCGCGCATGCCGCCCAGCTGCTTCATCTGGCTGACCGAGCCCCGCGCGCCCGAATGCGCCATCATGTAGACCGAGTTCGGCTCCAGCTCGGCGCCGTTCTCGTCCTTCTTGGTGGCCGAGATGGTCTTCATCATGGCATCGGTGACGCGGTCGTTGCATTTCGACCAGGCATCGACGACCTTGTTGTATTTCTCGCCCTGGGTGATCAGGCCGTCCAGATACTGCTGCTCGAACTGCTTCACCTGGTCCTGGGTTTCCTCGACCAGGTCCCATTTCGTCGGCGGAACGACCATGTCGTCCTTGCCGAAGGAGATGCCGGCGCGGAACGCCTCGCGGAAGCCCAAGCCCATGATCTGGTCGCAGAAGATCACCGATTCCTTCTGGCCGCAGTAGCGGTAGACGGTGTCGATGACGTTCTGGATGTCCTTCTTGCGCAGCAGGCGGTTCACCAGCTCGAAGGGCGCCTTGGCGTTCTTGGGCAGCAGCGCGCCCAGACGGATCCGGCCCGGCGTGGTCTCGAAGCGCTTGATGACCTCGTTGCCGTTCTCGTCGATCTGCGGCAGGCGGGCGGTGATGCGGGCATGCAGATGCACCGCGCCGGAGGCCAGTGCGTGCTCCACCTCTTCGAGGTTGGCAAAGACCATGCCTTCGCCCTTCATGCCCTCGCGCTCCATGGTCGTGTAGTAAAGACCAAGGACCATGTCCTGCGACGGCACGATGATCGGCGCGCCGTTGGCGGGCGACAGCACGTTGTTCGTCGACATCATCAGCACGCGCGCTTCCAGCTGCGCCTCAAGCGACAGCGGGACGTGCACGGCCATCTGGTCGCCGTCGAAATCGGCGTTGAAGGCCGAGCAGACCAGCGGGTGCAGCTGGATCGCCTTGCCCTCGATCAGGATCGGCTCGAAGGCCTGGATGCCCAGGCGGTGCAGCGTCGGCGCGCGGTTCAGCAGGACCGGGTGCTCGCGGATCACCTCGTCCAGGATGTCCCAGACCTCGGGGCGTTCCTTCTCGACCAGCTTCTTGGCCTGCTTGACGGTGGAGGACAGCCCCTTCGCCTCAAGCCGCGAATAGATGAAGGGCTTGAACAGCTCCAGCGCCATCTTCTTCGGCAGGCCGCACTGGTGCAGCTTCAGCTCGGGACCGGTCACGATCACCGAACGGCCCGAGAAGTCGACCCGTTTCCCCAGAAGGTTCTGGCGGAAGCGGCCCTGCTTGCCCTTCAGCATGTCCGACAGCGATTTCAGCGGACGCTTGTTGTTGCCGGTGATGACGCGACCGCGGCGGCCGTTGTCGAACAGCGCATCGACCGATTCCTGCAGCATCCGCTTTTCGTTGCGGACGATGATGTCGGGCGCGCGCAGCTCGATCAGGCGCTTGAGGCGGTTGTTGCGGTTGATGACCCGGCGATAGAGGTCGTTCAGGTCCGAGGTCGCGAAACGGCCGCCGTCCAGCGGAACCAGCGGACGCAGTTCCGGCGGGATGACCGGAATGACCGTCAGCACCATCCACTCGGGACGGTTGCCCGACTCGAGGAACGATTCAACGATCTTCAGCCGCTTGATGATCTTCTTCGGCTTCAGCTCGCCGGTCGCCTCTTTCAGCTCCTCGCGCAGCTGCTCGGCGGTGGCGGCCAGGTCGATATTGGCCAGCATCTCGCGGATCGCCTCGGCGCCGATATTGGCGGTGAAGGCGTCAGCGCCATACTGGTCCTGCGCGTCGAGGAATTCTTCCTCGGTCAGCAGCTGGCCATAGCTCAGGTCGGTCAGACCCGGCTCGATCACGACGTAGTTTTCGAAATACAGGATGCGCTCAAGATCGCGCAGCGTCATGTCCAGCATCAGGCCGATGCGCGAGGGCAGCGACTTCAGGAACCAGATATGCGCGACCGGGGCGGCCAGCTCGATATGGCCCATGCGTTCGCGCCGGACCTTTTGCAGCGTCACCTCGACGCCGCATTTCTCGCAGACCAGGCCACGATATTTCATGCGCTTGTATTTGCCGCACAGGCATTCGTAATCCTTGATCGGGCCAAAGATACGCGCGCAGAACAGACCGTCACGCTCGGGCTTGAACGTGCGGTAGTTGATGGTCTCGGGCTTCTTCACCTCGCCATAGGACCAGGCGAGGATTTCCTCGGGCGAGGCCAGCGAGATCTTGATTTCGTCGAACTGCCGCGGCGCAGCCAGCGGGTTCAGGGGGTTGGTGGCAAGTTCCTGGTTCATTTTCAAATCCTAATGAGGGGCGCGGTGGGGGAGATGAGGGGTCGCCCCCTCACTCCTCATCCTCCGCATCCAGGAGTTCCATGTTGAGGCCCAGACCCCGGACCTCCTTGACCAGAACGTTGAACGATTCCGGCACGCCGGCCTCGAAATTGTCCTCGCCCTTGACGATGCTCTCATAGACCTTGGTCCGGCCGGCCACGTCGTCCGACTTGACCGTCAGCATCTCTTGCAGGGTGTAGGCGGCGCCATAGGCTTCCAGGGCCCAGACCTCCATCTCACCCAGACGCTGGCCGCCGAACTGCGCCTTGCCGCCCAGCGGCTGCTGGGTCACGAGGCTGTAGGGACCGGTCGAACGCGCGTGCATCTTGTCGTCGACAAGGTGGTGCAGCTTCAGGACGTATTTCATCCCGACGGTGACCGGGCGGGCGAACTGCTCGCCGGTGCGGCCGTCGAAGACGATGGACTGGCCCGAAGTGTCGAAGCCGGCACGGCGCAGCGCGTCGTTCACATCCGCCTCTTTCGCGCCGTCGAAGACCGGCGTGGCGATCGGAACACCGGCGCGCACCGCATCGGCATGCTCCAGCAGGGACTCGTCATCCATGCCCTCGAAGGTCTCGGCATAGAACTCGTCGCCATAGCCGTTCCGCATCGCGTCGCGCACCGGGGTCATGTCGCCCTTGCGGCGATAGTCCTGCAGCGCCTCGTCGATCTTGATGCCGAGACCGCGCGAGGCCCAGCCCATATGCGTCTCGAGGATCTGGCCGACGTTCATCCGCGACGGCACGCCCAGCGGGTTCATCACCAGGTCGACGGGGGTGCCGTCGGCCAGGAAGGGCATGTCCTCCATCGGCACGACCTTGGAGACGACGCCCTTGTTGCCGTGACGACCGGCCATCTTGTCGCCGGCCTGCAGCTTGCGCTTCACCGCGACGAAGACCTTGACCATCTTCATCACGCCCGGGGGCAGGTCGTCGCCCTGGCGCACCTTCTCGACCTTGTCGTCGAAACGGTTGTCCAGAGCCCGCTTCTGGGCGTCGAACTGCTGGTTCAGCGCCTCGACTTCCTTGGCGGTGTCCTCGTCGGCGACAGCGAGTTGCCACCACTGGCCGCGCGACAGCTGGCCCAGCAGATCGTCATCGACCACGGCGCCGGCACGGATGCCCTTCGGCCCCTTGACGACTTCCTTGCCCATGATCAGCGACTTGAGGCGCGCATAGATGTTGCGCTCCAGGATCGCCAGCTCGTCGTCCCGGTCGCGGGCCAGACGCTCGACTTCCTCGCGTTCGATCTGCAGCGCACGCTCGTCCTTGTCGACGCCGTGGCGGTTGAACACCCGGACCTCGACGATGGTGCCGTAAGCCCCCGGCGGCAGCCGCAGCGAGGTGTCGCGCACGTCGCTGGCCTTTTCGCCGAAGATGGCGCGAAGCAGCTTCTCCTCCGGCGTCATCGGCGATTCACCTTTCGGGGTGATCTTGCCGACCAGGATGTCGCCCGGGCCCACTTCCGCACCGATATAGACGATGCCGGCCTCGTCGAGGTTGCGCAGCGCCTCCTCGCCGACGTTCGGGATGTCGCGGGTGATCTCCTCGGGGCCCAGCTTGGTGTCGCGCGCCGCAACCTCGTATTCGTCGATATGGATCGAGGTGAACACGTCGTCGCGGTGGATCCGCTCCGAGATCAGGATCGAGTCCTCGTAGTTGTAGCCGTTCCAGGGCATGAAGGCCACGACCACGTTGCGGCCGATCGCCAGCTCGCCCTGATCGGTCGAGGGACCGTCGGCCACGACCTGGCCCTTGACCACCCTGTCGCCCACCTTGACCAGCGGGCGCTGGTTGATGGTCGAGGACTGGTTGGAACGCTTGAACTTGCGCAGGCGATAGATGTCCACGCCCGCGTCGCCGGCGCCCAGATCCTCGGTCGCGCGGATAACGATCCGCTGCGCGTCAACCTGGTCGATGATGCCGCCCCGGCGCGCCATGATGGCCGCACCGGAATCGCGCGCCACGGTCGCTTCCATGCCGGTGCCGACGAACGGCGCCTCGGCCCGCAGCAGCGGAACCGCCTGGCGCTGCATGTTCGAGCCCATCAGCGCGCGGTTGGCGTCGTCGTTTTCCAGGAAGGGGATCAGCGCCGCCGCGACCGAAACCAGCTGTTTCGGCGACACGTCGATCAGGTCCACCGCCTCGACCGGGTTCAGCATGAAGTCGCCGGCCTGACGGGTCGAGACCAGCTCGTCCACGAAACGGCCGTCCGCGTCCAGCGTCGCGTTCGCCTGGGCGATGGTGTGGCGCATCTCCTCGGTCGCGGACATGTAGACCACGTCGTCGGTCACCTTGCCCTCGACCACCTTGCGATAGGGGGTCTCGATGAAGCCGTATTTGTTCACCCGGGCAAAGGTGGCCAGCGAGTTGATCAGGCCGATGTTCTGGCCTTCCGGCGTCTCGATCGGGCACATCCGGCCGTAATGGGTGGGGTGAACGTCGCGCACCTCGAAGCCGGCGCGCTCGCGGGTCAGACCGCCCGGGCCAAGCGCCGAAAGGCGACGCTTGTGCGTGACTTCCGACAGCGGGTTGGTCTGGTCCATGAACTGCGACAGCTGCGACGAGCCGAAGAACTCGCGCACCGCGGCCGCGGCGGGCTTCGCGTTGATCAGGTCCTGCGGCATCACGGTGTCGATCTCGACGCCGGACATGCGCTCGCGGATCGCCCGCTCCATGCGCAGCAGGCCGATGCGATACTGGTTCTCCATCAGCTCGCCGACCGAGCGCACCCGGCGGTTGCCGAGGTGGTCGATGTCGTCGATCTCGCCCTTGCCGTCGCGCAGCTCCACCAGCCCGCGGATACAGGCGATGATGTCCTCCTTGCGCAGGGTGCGCTGGGTGTCCGGCGCATCGAGGTCAAGGCGCATGTTCATCTTGACCCGGCCCACGGCCGAAAGGTCATAGCGCTCGCTGTCGAAGAACAGGCTGTCGAACAGGGCCGAGGCGGCCTCGACGGTCGGGGGCTCGCCCGGGCGCATGACGCGATAGATGTCCATCAGCGCGCCGTCGCGGCTCATGTTCTTGTCGGCCGCCATGGTGTTGCGGATATAGGGACCGACATTGACATGGTCGATGTCGAGGACCGGGATGTCCTCGATGCCGTTGTCCAGCAGCACCTTCAGCAAGCCGCCCGAGATCTCGCCGTCGCGGTCGTATTCGACGGTGATCTCGTCGCCGGCCTCGGCATAGATCAGGCCGGTCTGCTCGTTGATGATGTCCTTGGCGACGAAGCGACCGATGATCTTGTCGAAGGGCAGAAGCAGGTTAATGTCGCCCTGTTCCGCCAGCTGCTTGACCAGGCGCGGCGTCACCTTGTCGCCGGCCTTGGTGATGATCTCGCCGGTCTCGGCATTCACCAGGTCATAGCTGGGGCGGGTGCCGCGCACGCGCTCGGGGAAGAAGCGGGTGATCCAGCCGGCCTCGCGGCCCTTGACGGCGCGCTGCAGCTTGTAGTCCACGGTGTCGTAGAAGGCATCCATGATGCCCTCCTGGTCCATGCCGAGCGCATAGAGCAGCGTCGTCACCGGCAGTTTCCGGCGGCGGTCGATGCGCGCGAAGACCAGGTCCTTGGCGTCGAATTCGAAGTCGAGCCACGAGCCGCGATAGGGAATGATGCGGCAGGCGAAGAGCAGCTTGCCGCTGGAATGGGTCTTGCCGCGGTCATGGTCGAAGAACACCCCGGGCGAGCGGTGCATCTGCGACACCACGACACGCTCGGTGCCGTTCACGATGAAGGTGCCGTTCTGCGTCATCAGGGGCATGTCGCCCATGTAGACGTCCTGCTCCTTGATGTCCTTGACGGACTTGGCACCGGTGGCCTCGTCGACATCGAACACGATCAGACGCAGCGTCACCTTCAGCGGCGCGGCATAGGTCATGTCGCGGCTCTGGCACTCGTCCACGTCGTATTTCGGCTTTTCCAGCTCGTATTTCACGAATTCCAGCGTCGCCGTCTCGTTGAAGTCCTTGATCGGGAACACCGACTGGAAGACGCCCTGGATGCCTTCGCCATCCTGATGGCCCGCGCCGTCGCCAGAGCGCAGGAACAGGTCATAGGAGGATTTCTGAACCTCGATCAGGTTCGGCATCTCCAGAACTTCGCGGATATTGCCATAGTAACGCCGGATGCGTTTCTGGCCGACATAAGCTTGCGCCATAGAGGGTCTAACCTTTCGTCTTTCGCTTGCGCAGACCGTCGGGGCCCGGGCTGCGCAAGGCGGCGAATGAGGGGCGGGGTCCCATTCGTGCCGCGCGTCCCACCGCGCGGCTCCCGAACCCCGAACATGCCCTGAAGGAAGGTCTGTTCTGGAAACCGTCCTTCAAGACAGGTTCGGCAGGGACCGGGGAAACCCCGGACCCTGCCTGTTTCGTACAGTCAATCGGCCAGAGCGGCCAATTACTTCAGCTCGACCTTGGCGCCAGCCGCTTCGAGCTTCTTCTTCATTTCTTCGGCATCGGCTTTCGAGGCACCCTCTTTCACCTTGCCGCCGGCTTCGACCAGGTCCTTGGCTTCTTTCAGGCCCAGACCGGTGATGCCGCGCACTTCCTTGATCACGTTGATCTTGTTGGCGCCGGCGTCGACCAGGACGACGTCGAATTCGGTTTTCTCTTCGGCGGCTTCAGCCGGGCCAGCGGCCGGGCCGGCAACCATGACGGCGCCACCGGCGGCCGGCTCGATGCCGTATTCGTCTTTCAGGATGGTCTTCAGTTCCTGGGCTTCCAGCAGGGTCAGGCCCACGATTTCTTCGGCGAGTTTCTTCAGGTCAGCCATTTTTCCGTTCTTTCCATTAAGTGTTCCAACGTCAGGGTTTCAACCCCACGCGGGAATGGGGATTGCCTCAGGCGGCCTCGCGCTCTTCCAGAGTCGAGAGGATGCCCGCGATGTTGCTGGCAGGTGCGCCGATCGCGCCCGCGATGTTGGAAGCAGGGGCGCCGATGCAGGACACGATCGAAGCGATAAGCTCCTCGCGCGACGGCATCTGGGCCACGGCTTTCACACCGGCCGGGTCAAGCGCCGTGTCGCCCATCGCACCGCCCAGGATCACGAACTTGTCGTTCCCCTTGGCGTATTTGTCCGCGACCTTGGCCGCAGCCACAGGGTCCTCGGAGAAGGCGAGCACGGTCATGCCCGTCAGATAGTCGGCGATGCTGGCGCAAGGCTTCCCATCCAGGGCGATCTTGGCGAGCCTGTTCTTGGCAACGCGGACGGACCCGCCGCTTTCGCGCATCTGCGCGCGCAGGTCCTGCATTTCGGCAACCGTCATTCCCTCGTAGCGGGCAACCACCACGACGCCAGAGGCTTCAAAGATCTGGCCGAGTTCTTCGACCACCTGTTCTTTTTGCGCTCTATCCACGGTTTCACTCCAAGTTGGGGGTTTCCCCCCGGCTCTCACTTTCCCGACGCCCGAACAGCGTCAGGACGGGTCCGTGACGGTCCCAAGATCACCCGGAGCGAGGCCCGGAAAATGGTCTTGATCCCATCTCAGGAAGGACGATTAAGCCGGCCAGATAGCGTATCGGGTCGGCACCCTCCGTCTCGGACAGGACGGGGCATTGCTGCCCCGCCATCCGCCGGCCCCGCAAGGACGCCGGCGAAATTCTTGCGCGCTTACTGCGCGACAGCCGAAGACAGGTCCAGCGACACGCCCGGACCCATGGTCGAGCTGATCGAGACCTTCTTCACATAGGTGCCCTTCGCGCCCGAGGGCTTGGCCCGGTTCACTGCGTCCACGAAGGCGCGGATGTTCTGGGCCAGCTTCTCGGCGTCGAACGAGGCCTTGCCGACGCCGGCATGGACCACGCCCGCCTTCTCGGCCTTGAACTGGACTTCGCCGCCCTTGGCAGCTTCCACGGCCGCTTTCACGTCCATGGTCACCGTGCCGACCTTGGGGTTCGGCATCAGGTTGCGCGGGCCCAGGATCTTGCCCAGACGGCCGACCAGCGGCATCATGTCCGGGGTGGCGATGCAGCGATCGAATTCGATCTTGCCGGACTGGATGGTCTCCAGCAGGTCTTCCGCACCGACGATCTCGGCGCCGGCGGCCTTGGCTTCGTCAGCCTTGGGACCACGGGCGAAGACGGCGACGCGCACATGCTTGCCGGTGCCGTTGGGCAGGGTGACCACGCCGCGGACCATCTGGTCGGCGTGGCGCGGATCGACGCCCAGGTTCATCGCGATCTCGACGGTCTCGTCGAACTTCGCGGTGGCGTTGTCCTTGACCAGCTTGACGGCGTCCTCGACCGAGAGGTTCACCTTGCCGGCAAAGGCCTCGCGGGCGGCGGCTTGCTTTTTCGACAGTTTAGCCATGGCTTAGCCTTTCACCTCGATGCCGATCGAACGCGCCGAGCCGAGGATGATCTGCATCGCGGCTTCCACGTCGTTCGCGGACAGGTCCTTCATCTTGGCTTCGGCGATCTCGCGCACCTGCTTGGCGGTCACGGTGCCGGCGACCTGACGGCCGGGCTTTTCCGAACCCTTGGCGCGGTTGCGCTTGCCGACCGGCTTCAGGCCGGCGGCTTTCTTCAGCAGGAACGAGGCCGGGGGGGTCTTGGTCTCGAAGGTGAAGGACTTGTCGGCGTAATAGGTGATCACGACCGGAACCGGGGCACCCTGTTCCATCTCCTGCGTCTTGGCGTTGAACGCCTTGCAGAATTCCATGATGTTGATGCCGCGCTGACCCAGGGCCGGGCCGACGGGCGGGGACGGGTTCGCCTGACCCGCCTTGATTTGCAGCTTGAGGCTGCCGACAACTTTCTTGGCCATCTGGCCTTCTCCTTATCATCACGCCCCGCCCCTGACGGGCTTCGGGCCGACTTAGCGGTGCGGCCTTGCCCCGGGTCCGTTCCCGGCGGCGCAGCCTCCCGCGACGATCACGCGGTCTTGGCGACCTGCGTGAATTCCAGTTCCACCGGCGTCGGACGGCCGAAGATGGACACCGTGACCTTGATGCGGTTCGCGGCCTCGTCCACTTCCTCGACCATGCCCGAGAAGCCCTCGAAGGGCCCGTCGGTCACGTTCACCTTCTCGCCCACGTCGAACCGGATCAGGTTGCGCGGCGCCACCTCGGCCCCACCCTCGCCGGTGCGATGCAGGATCGCGTTCACCTCGTCGTCGCGCATCGGCATCGGCTTGCCCTGGGCGCCCAGGAAGCCGGTGACGCGGTTGATCGAGTTCACCAGGTGGTAGGTCTGATCCGACAGCTCCATGCGCACCAGCACATAGCCGGGCATGAAGCGGCGCTCGGACGTGACCTTCTTGCCGCGGCGGATCTCGATCACTTCCTCGGTCGGGACCAGCACCTCGTCGATCTGGTCCTCGAGACCTTTCTCGACCACGGCCTGGCGAATCGCCTCGGCGACCTTCTTTTCAAAGTTCGACAGGACGCTGACCGAATACCAACGCTTTGCCATGTCTCGATCGACCCCTGTTGCCTTCCGGGTCAGCCATGGCCAACCCATTGAATTCCTTGTCTACCCCAACCGGATCGCGCGCAATCGCGGCAAGCTCCGGCCAAATTGAAATCGGCGCGCACGACCGAATCGATGCACGCCGCGTCACGGGCAGGTCGGGCGGACATACCGCCCCGCGCCCTGCAATGCAAGCCCTCAGCTGCCGACCAGATGGATCACGGCCGAGAGGCCGGTCTTGATCAGCAGATCGACGAGGAAGAAAAAGATCGAGGCCAGCGCCGCCATGATGAAGACCATGATGGTGGTCGTCACCACCTCGCGGCGGGTGGGCCAGGTGATCTTGCCGAGTTCGGCGCGGACCTGGCTGATGAACTGGACGGGGTTGGCCATGGGTTTCCCTTCGGTCTTGCAGCGGGTCAGATAGCCTGCGCCGACCGGCATTTCAAGCACCGATCTGGCCGCGGGGCGTCAGGGTTCCAGAAACTCGACCCCCGGCAGCGCGCGCAGCTGCCGCAGATCCTCGGCATAGGCGACGGCCGAGCGCCGGTAATCCGCCTCCGGCAGCAGCCGCAGGGCGGCATGGCCGTCGGCGCGGCGAAAGCGCAGCCGCGCCCGGTTGGCCAGCACACGCAGGTCGGCCTCGCTGTCGGCCATGGCGCGGCGCAGGAACCATTCGTAGCCCGGCTGGGTCAGGCTCTCGTTCGAGGGCGGCGGCTCGGGCACAAGCGCCGCCAGCCCCGGCGGCAGGATCCGCGCCAGCAGGCGCGGCCGCAGCGCGGGATAATCCTCGTAGCGCCAGACCAGCAGCCGCGCCACGCCGGGGACCGAGGCCAGGCGCTGCGCCAGCCCGCTCCAGCTCAGGGCGGCGGGGTCGCGGCCCTGCAGATAGGCGTCGATCTCGATCTCGTTGCCAAGCGCAAGCTGCAGGGCGAAGGCCGAGACGTTGAACTGCGCCGGATCGCGCACCGACAGGCACAGCACCGCCGGCCCGCCCCCGGCCAGCGCCAGGCAGCGCCGCAGCCGCGCCCGCACGCCGGGATAGATCATGCCCCGGCGGCTGAACAGGCAGCTGCGATGGGTGCCACCCAGGATGTTTTCGTCGGAAAGCAGGAGCTCGGGATAGCAGGCCCGGGCCTCGGCCAGCCTTTCGGAGGCGACCCGCGCCGCCCGGCCGCCATGCGTCAGGGCCCGGACCAGCGGCAGGCCGTCATGGCGCAGCACGCCCGGATCGGCATAAAAGACCCCGCCCGCGCGCAATTCGCGCCGCGCCAGGCGCAGCGAGACCTGCAGATGCGTCGAGGCGGTCTTGTGCGCCCCCAGATGAAGGGTCAGGGCCATGGCCGGACGATTCTGGACGGGACTGGTGCGGTCCGGACCGCGAAGGCTGGCCGGATGCGACTGGCAGGGGCAGAGGGACTCGAACCCCCGACCCTCGGTTTTGGAGACCGATGCTCTACCAACTGAGCTATACCCCTAGGCCGCGCTGCTGATTACGGCAGGTCCGGGCGCGGTTCAAGAGGGAAGATCATTCGGCCTCAAGAAACCCGCCCGACTGCCGCGCCCAAAGCCCGGCATAGATGCCGCCCTGCGCCAAGAGCGCCTCATGCGTGCCCTGTTCGACGATGCGGCCTCGCTCCATCACCACCAGCCGGTCCATGCGGGCGATGGTGGAAAGCCGGTGCGCGATGGCGATCACCGTCTTGCCCTGCATCAGCATGTCGAGCTGCGACTGGATCGCCGCCTCGACCTCGCTGTCCAGGGCGCTGGTCGCCTCGTCCAGAACCAGGATCGGCGCGTCCTTCAGCAGCACCCGCGCAATGGCGATGCGCTGGCGCTGGCCGCCCGACAGCTTGACCCCGCGCTCGCCGACATGGGCGTCGAGGCCGCGCCGACCCTGCGAATCGGTCAGGCCGGCGATGAAATCCGCCTCGGCCAGCTCGGCGGCGCGCAGGATCTCGGCCTCGGACGCGTCCGGCCGACCATAGGCGATATTGTCGCGGATCGAGCGGTGCAAGAGCGAGGTATCCTGCGTCACCACCCCGATGGCGGCGCGCAGCGATTCCTGGGTGACCTGCGCGATGTCCTGGCCGTCGATCAGGATGCGGCCCGATTCCAGGTCGTGGAAGCGCAGCATCAGGTTCACCAGCGTCGACTTCCCGGCGCCCGAACGCCCGACCAACCCGATCCGCTCGCCCGGCGCGATGGTCAGCGACAGGTCGTCCAGCACCGCGCCACGGCCGGGCCGCGCCGCCTCGCCATAGCGGAAGGTCACGCGGTCGAACTCAACCCGTCCCTCGGGCACCGAAAGCGGGCGGGCGCCGCGCGCATCCGTCACCATGCGCGGCAAGGACAGCGAGCCGATGCCGTCGCGCACCGTGCCGATATTCTCGAAAAGCGTGGCGAATTCCCACATGATCCAATGCGACATGTTGCCCAGCCGCAGCGCCAGCGGGACCGCCACGGCGACCGCGCCGACCTCGATCTTGCCGCCGACCCACAGCCACAGGCCCAGCACCGTGACCGAAAAGGTCAAGAGCGAGTTCAGCGTGGACAGCAGGATGTTCTGGATCGAGGCCAGCCGCATCTGCCCGTGCACGGTCTGCAGGAACCCGTCCATGCTCTCGCGCACGTAAGCTTCCTCGCGCGAACTGTGCGAGAACAGCTTCACCGTCGAGATGTTGGTATAGCTGTCCACCACCCGGCCGGTCATCACCGCGCGGGCATCGGCCTGCGCCTCGCTGATGCGGCCGATGCGCGGGATCAGCCACCACAGCAGAAGCCCGTAGAGGATGCCCCAGCCGGCGAAGGGCAATGCCAGCCAGCCGTCGGTCGAGGCCGCCAGCACCAGCGCACCGATGAAATAGACGCAGACATAGGTCAAGACGTCCATGAACTTCATCGCCACTTCGCGCACCGCCAGCGCGGTCTGCATCAGCTTGGTGGCGATGCGTCCGGCGAACTCGTCCTGGAAATAGCTCATCGACTGGCGCAGCAGGTAGCGATGCGCCTGCCAGCGGATGCGCTGAGGGAAATTGCCCATCAGCGTCTGGTGCATCAAGAGCGAGAACAGCACCTGCAGCAGCGGCAGGCCGATCACCAGGATCGCGCCCATCAGGATCAGCCGATTGCCCTCGACCGTCCAGAAATTCTCGCGGTCGGCCCCGGCCAGCCGGTTCACCAGCTCGCCCAGATAGCCGAACAGCACCACCTCGGCCACGGCGATCATGGCCGAGCAGGCGGCCATGGACAGCATGTAGCCCTCGGCCCCGCGCGAGAAATGCAGGATGAACCGCCACAACCCCTGCGGCGGCATGCGCGGCGGATCGGCGGGATAGGGGTCAAGCCGGCGCTCGAACCAGCTGAACATGTCGGACCTCATTCGCATCAGCCCGGGCCCTCGCCCGGTTCGTTTCGTCGGGCCGCCTCAGGCGGCCAGTTTCTCAAGCGCCGCGACATCGGCACGGGCCAGCGCGGCGGTGGCCCGGGCGACCCGCTCCGCCGGCCAATGCCACCATTGCAGCGCCATGAGCCGGGCGATGGTGGCATCGTCGAAGCGCATCCTTATGACACGGCCGGGATTGCCCGCGACCACGGCGTAATCCGGCACCACGCCGCCGACCACCGTACCCGCGCCGATGACGGCGCCGCTGCCGATCCGCGCGCCCGGCAGGATGGTGGCGCCGTCGCCGATCCAGACATCGTGGCCGATCACCGTATCCGGCAGGCCGCTGATCTGGTCGATGTAATCGCCGACCCGCGCATGGTCGAAGATCGCGAAGGGATAGGTCGAGATCCCGGCCATCGGATGATTGGCCGAGGCGGTGACGATCCGCACCCGGTCGGCGATCTGGCAGAACCGCCCGATCACCAGCCGTTCGGGTGCGCCGGCATAGGTATAGGGCGCCAGCCGCGCCGCCCAGTCGTCCGGCGGGTCGAAGCTGCTGGCATAGGTGAAATCGCCGATCTCGATATTCGGATGGTCGATCACCCGGTTCAGATGCACCAGCCCCCGGTTCAGGGTGCCGTCGGGAAAGCGCATGGGATGGGGCGAAGCCGCATCAAGGAAGTGGGCCGTCATGGGAATCCTCTTCAATCCGTCCGTGAAAGGTCAGATCTGCGAGTTGTCCATGACACCGTTCTCCTCTGCTGCGGCAGGCACCATAGCCGGATTTCGCCTCCGAGGCAACCGGGGCGGCGGTCGGGCCCGGGCGCGCGTGAGCCGGGGGGCTCCGCCCCCGCCCCTGCGGGGCTCCCCCGGGGTATTTGGAAAACAGAGAAGGTGCATTCGGCCCTTGCCGGCAGCGCGGGCGGGTTACAGGTGCCGGGTCTCGGGTGCCGGGTTCCACCAGGCGTCATGCGCCCCGTCGGCATGGAAGACCGGGGCGGCGATCAGCTCGGCCTCGGGCACATCGTCCAGCGCGCTGACGCAGACCTGGACGAAGCGGCCGCCCATTTCCTCGATATCGCCCTCGGTCCAGAGGCGGGTGCCGCAGCGGGCGCAGAACATGTGGTGCATGTCCACGCCGTCCCGCTGCCGGCGCGGGGTTTCGGCCAGCATCCCGGTGCCATGGGTGATGCGGAACCGCTCGGGGTCGGGCAGGCGCATCTCCCAATAGCGCATCTTGCGGCAGAAGCTGCAATTGCAGCGCATGGTGCCTTGGGACAGGTCGCCCTCGGCCTCGAAGCGGACGGCGCCGCAGAAGCAGGAGCCGCGATAGAGGGTCATGCCGGGTCTCCGTGATGGACCGCCTCGATATTGTTGCCGTCGGGGTCGAGCACGAAGGCGCCGTAATAGCCGGGATGATATTCCGGCCGCAGCCCCGGCGCACCGTTGTCGCGTGCCCCCGCGGCCAGCGCGGCGGCATGGAAGGCGTCCACCGTCGCCCGGTCGGGCGCGGCAAAGGCGACATGGGTGCCGGTGCCGGCCGGCTTGCCGCTGCCGATCCAGAAGAACGGCTTGCCCTCGCGGCCATAGCCCAGATGCGCGCCATGGCCGCCGGTCATCTCTTCGGTCACCTCCATCAGCAGCTCGATGCCCAGGGGCGCCAGGGCCCGGTCGTAGAAGGCGCGCGAGCGGGCCAGGTCCGAAACGGGAAATCCGATATGGTCGATCATGCGAAATCTCCTTTCCCGGCAAGCATCGCCCCGACCTGCTGACAGTTCGCGTCAGGAGAGCTTTTCGGCAAAGAAATCCAGCGTCCGCTGCCAGGCAAGTTCCGCCGCCGCCTCATCGTAGCGCGGCGTGGTGTCGTTGTGGAAACCGTGCTGGGTGCCGGGATAGAAAAAGACCTGGTATTCCTTGCCATGTTCCTTCAGCGCCGCCTCGTAGGCGGGCCAGCCCTCGTTCACGCGCTCGTCGTTCTCGGCATAATGCAGCATCAGCGGCGCCTGGATCTGCGCCGCTTCCTCGGGCCGGGGCTGGCGGCCGTAGAAGGGGACCGAGGCAGCCAGTTCGGGATAGGCCACCGCCAGCGCGTTGCAGACCCCGCCGCCATAGCAAAACCCGACCGCACCGACCTTGCCGGTGGCATCGGCATGGTCGCGCAGGAACTCGTGGGCGGCGAAGAAATCCTCCATCAGCTTGGCCGGGTCGAGGCTGGCCTGCATCTCGCGCCCCTCGTCGTCATTGCCCGGATAGCCGCCCAGCGGGCTCAGCCCGTCCGGTCCGAAGGCCAGGTAGCCCGCCTTGCCGAGCCGGCGCACCACATCCTCGATATAGGGGTTGAGCCCGCGATTTTCGTGCACCACCAGCACGGCGGGCAGCTTGCCCTGCGCCTCGGCCGGCCGCGCCATCAGCCCGCTGATGCGGCCGTTGCCCTTGGGACTGTCATAGCTCGCCGTCTCGGTGCGGATGGCGGGGTCGTCGGGCGGCACCTGCTGGGCCAAGGCGTAATTTGGCCTCAGCGCCTCGAAGATCGCGGCAGCGGTCATGCCGGCGGTGGCGAATTGCGCCGCCTGCAGCATGAAATCGCGCTTGCCGATCCGGCCATGCACATAGCCGTCAAAGATCTCCAAGATACGCGGATGAAAATCGGAAGCCTTCCTGCGTTCGTTCATCGCCCTCTCCCTTCCTGCTGACGAAAGGATAGCATGAAAAACCACGCCCCGGCACCCGCCCGCGCGCCCTCGCCCTGGGCCGCCCCGCGCCCGCGCGCTTCTTTCTTGTGCAAATATCCCGGGGTCCGGGGC
>NZ_AZVA01000042.1:0-26320 GCF_000513975.1 Paracoccus sp. J55 | reverse complement strand
GAATGGACGGAAACCTTCGGTTCCGAGCGTCTCACCGGCGCGCTGCTCGACCGACTGACCCACCACGTCAACATCATCGAGATGAACGGCGAAAGCTATCGCCTCGCCAACAGCACAGCCCGTAAACAGCGCTGATCACCATAAAATATCTACCCACGATTGGCCCTAAGGGGCCAGTGCGCCATGGCTCGCGCCAGCTATGTGGCCAGCGCGCGCGCCATGGCGCACCCCCCAACTGGCCGGACTTTACGCCGCCGCCCCGGCCGACTTTTGCTCCGCCGTTGACAAAGCCACCGCTACCGTGGACGAATTTCTCACCGCCGTTCTCACTAGAAGCGCACAGAGAATGCTGTCCAGACAAACATTGCGTCGATCCGCGGCCAAATAGAGGGCCCATTGGCTAAACCCCATCACGGCGTCGTGTGTCAATCTGCATCCAAACGTGCCCCCCGATCGGCGTCCAATCAGCCTTACGCTTCAACGCTCGTGGTGTTGCGGCGGGAAGCTCCCGGTTAGCGCGATATGGCCGATCGAGCATCTCTTTCAGTGGCGTGCTCTCCACAGATTGTCGCTGTCGGTCGTAGGGACATGTGGTTCGGCAACAATTAGCATCGTGGCCTCTGTCGCCCGCACCGGGAGTGGCCCGTTGAGCCGCCAGCATTGACCAGGGCCGTAAGTGTAGTTTCCAAACGTGCCGGAGCCCTCGACCACCGTGACGCAAGCAAGCGGATCCATCAGCATGACCCTCTGCTCGGGGGCGAGCATTTCCTGAACGATGCGGAATGGTGCGGCCTCACCCGGAAACGGCATGATAGGCTGGGGGTTAAGGATCATCTCTTCCAGAGCCTGATCCAGACGCAGGTCATGCGAGCCGCCATCCGGTGAAAGCTGCAATGTGGCCCCCGGGGATTCCTGGATCTCGATCAGAGTGAGACCGGGGCCGAGGGCGTGGATCGTCCCGGCTTCGACATAGAACATGTCGCCAATTGCCGGCTCGATCCGGCGCAGAAGGTCCGTCAGGCGACCCGAAAGCGCAGCCTCCCGGATCTCGTCACAGGTGGCGGTCTGTTTAAGGCCCAGGTGGAAATATGCGCCGGGGCTAACGTCGGCAATATACCACCACTTGTGCTTCCGGCTCACGCCACGTTGCGGATGGACCTGCACGGGAAGTGGTTCGTGGGTCTGGATCCATTTGACAATAATCCCGGTCTCTGCCGCATCGAAGGCGATTTCATCAAGCGGTTGCGCTTGGCCCCGGGCCGGAACGCCATCGCACCGACCCCGGGATTTAGACCGATGATCAGGGACCAGCGGCTCCGCCAAAAACGGAGGATAAGCGGTTTCGCGGGTGAAGTCTTTCCTGTCGTGTTGCATCTCGATCAGCATTGGCCGGGTCTCCAGGAAGGTGTTGGCAGATTGAAAGGTTTGCGCTGGCATTGGCGATGACATGGGGATTGGTCAGCACATAGCCGCGTCCGCATCGATGATCACACCCGATCCCGCACTCATCCGGGGCTGACTTCCGGTGTCGGGTGCCAGACTGGGAGGCAGGTCGAAAAAGCGGCGGAAGAAGGGGTCGTTTAGCAGCGGGTTCGCGCTGACCTAAGTCTCGGTTCGCGTCGCGATATTGACGATGGCAGGTGTCACCCGTTCCAGCATCGGGGCTGCCATCAGCAGGCCCCGGTTGTCGAAGGCTAAGGCCGACTCGCCCCGTGACGGCAGCGGCCTAAACAGCGCTGTTACCAACAAAACAAGCATGAGCAGCCAGCGGCTGCGAGCGGTAAGTGACAAAGACATCGGGCTCTCCTGCGATGAATGGCCGGCCCCGGAGACCGGGGCCGGCACCGGTTCAGGCGGCCTGCGCGCCGCCCCTGCCGCGCGCGGACCAGAGCCGCGCGCCGGTCCAGGCGACCAAGGCAAAGCCGCCAATCACATGCAGTGCGGCAAGCCAGACTGCGAGGCCGGCGGCCGTTGCCCAAGGGCTGACGGCAACCCAGAGACCGGCCAGGAACAGCAGTCTGTCAGCCACCTCATCGCCCGACCACAGCAGCCAGGCGGCCAACACGACAAGGGCGGCGCCTGACAGGACGCTGCTCCAGAGGGCCGCAGCGGGCAGCGAAAGCATCAGCGGCAGGGCAGCCAGCAGGACGCCCGCAGCGATGACGGTCCCGGCGGCAATGCGGTAACCAGTATGGCGACGGTCCGAAATCCAGTTCGCGATCATGGTTTTACCTCCTCTCGTCTGATCATCAGTTGGGTTTCGCCAGCCGCCGCGGCTCTGACGGCGGCAGGAAGGGGCTCAGTTCTTCTGGCGCGAAGGCGCCGGCCGCAATTTCAGCGAGCGCGGTTTCCGTCGCGCTGTTCGAGGCATCGCCCAGTCTTGGCGCCGCGCCCTCGCGCAGGGCGCGGGTGCGGGCAGCGGCGGCCAGAACCAGTCCGAAACGGTCTGGCATGGCGGCCTGACAGTCAACGGGAAGAAGCGGGTTCATCGCGCACCTCTGTCAGGCCACCTGCTGCGCGTGTTGCGCGCCTTCGAGTGCCCGCAATGCGGTTTCGACGTCGCTCAGCCGCGACTGGCGATGATGCTCGGGCATCCCCTCAGAGGTCGCCAGATCCTGAAGATATTCGTTGAACGCGATGCTCATCAGGATCGAGCGGCGCGTTTCAAGCGGCAGGCTGGTATCCTGCGCCACCTCCATCGGAGTTGCTCCTTTCCTGACGTCGCCCACTGGCGCTCCGAGCGCGCGACGATAGGCGTCCCGATGCTGCGCAAGGCCCAGCCGGTCAAGCGTCTGATCGGAAAAGCGCCGCAGACGCGCGGCATGGGCGTGGCGCTGACGCTCGAGCGCCTGCGCCTGCTGGCGCGCCTCGGCCTCGCCCGGCGGCAGATGCACCTCGTAGGCGATGCCCAGCCGTTCGGCATGCCGGACCGCGGCTTCAAGGCTGGGGAAGGATAGTTCGACCTGATGGGCTGTGTCCTTACCGGCGGTCCAGCCCATCAGCGGCTCGATCGACGGCACGGAGGCACGCTCGATCCGCAGACGCCAGTCCTTGCTGCGCGCGCGACCGGATGTCATCGCGGATCTGGCAGGTTTCCATATCCGGGCAACGCTCTTCGCGGGCAGGCTGGAATCCCAGGTGGCTTCACCCTTGCCTTGTGGCAGGATCGTCGAGATGCCGGGCGCGGCAGGGGAAATATGGTCTCCTCTTGCAAGTTCCATGTCATCCTCCGATGCTTTCTGACAGGGGAGGTGCGGGCCGGATCGCTCCAGCCCGCCAGGATCAGGTTTTCAGCGGGATGCGTTTGACCTGCGCCTGGGCCGTTTCAGTCCTGGGCAGGGTCACGGTCAGTACGCCGTTGCGGAACGCCGCCTCAACGGCACCCTCATCGATGCCGGCGGGCAGCGGAATGCGCCGCTCGAACCTGCCGTAGACCCGCTCGGAGAACTGGCGCGCGCTGTCCTCTGTGGTGCTGGTCTTTTCGCCGCGCAGTGTCAGCAGACCATCCTCAAGCAGGACTTCGACATCCTTTTCTTCAAGGCCGGGAAGCTCTGCACTGATGTTGATCGCCTTGTCCGTTTCGGTAATCTCGACGCTCGGCCAGTTCGTGCCCGGCCAGCCACTGATACCAGGGAGGACCGGCGAGCGGGTGGCGAAAGAGCGGAAAAAGTCGTCGAACAGCCGATCCACCTCCCGGAGGAAGCTGACAAAGGGGTCAGGCGTCGCCTCGACGGGCTGCGTATTGCGACCCCGCCACCACGGCAGATTTTGGGTCCAGTTCTGTGGGATAAGATCTCTTACGCTCATGTCTGTGTCTCCTGTTCTTGCATAACCCCTCCAAAGGGCGCATCGGTGTGACCGATACGCCCCGGCGTTTCGGGACTGCCAGATATGGCCCGGTGATCAGGCTGCGGCGGTTTCGGGCTGCGGCTCGGCGGTTTTCGCCGCAGGGATACGGGCCTGCTTGGCCAAAGCTGCGGCAGATGTGCCATGCACAATCTCGATACGGCGCGGCTTCTTCTCTTCAGGGATTTCGCGCGCCAGCGAAATCTCCAGCAGTCCATCGGTCAGCGATGCGCCCTCAACCCGGACATGATCCGCCAATGCGAAACGACGTTCGAAACTGCGCGCCGGGATGCCGCGGTGCAGGTATTGCGCCTTATCATCGGACTCATTTTTGCCGGCAACGACCAGCACATTGCCGTTCTGGGTCAGCGTCAGATCGCTTTCGCGGAACCCGGCAACCGCCATGGTAATACCGTAGCGGTCCTCGTCGGCACGAACGATGTCATAGGGTGGCCAGCTATCCGCAGATTCAGCGCGGGCGGCGGCCTCCAGTGAGTTCAGGAGCCGGTCGAAGCCAACGCTCGACCGAAACAGCGGTGTAAAATCAAAAGTGGTTCTCATAGCCACATCCTCCATTGAGCAACATGGTACAAGTCGATAATTCACCGGAATTTCCGGCGGAGGACCCCCGGCAGGGCGATCCGCACGATCTTATTTGGAACGCAACTTCCGGGGTTCAAGACACAATCTCGTGGTTTGTGCGCTATCAATGTGTTCTGCATTCAGCCCGAATCTCGTCTGAATCTGCGCCTTGAGTGACGGGCGACGCAATAATCGCAAGATCGGAAGCTGCCGTTTGCCGGATGGTCACGATCTCGCCGCGATCATGATCCGGGAGGGCTATTGCGGCAGATTCTGGGGATCTGCTCTTGCTCGTCGCAAAGGTAAGTCGTCGGAACAGCCCCACGATTGCGGATCCTGACATCCGGCCGGACAGGAAACCCCGCGCCTTCCGCCGTCTTCAACAGGTCCAGTTTCTAGTCCGGCAGAAGGAGACCCTGGGTAACCGATTGACACCGCCTGCCTGACGGCGGGGTTCTGAGCTAAGACACGTGCATAACGACGTCCTTAACGACGTGTCTTATTCGGAGGGGCCATGCTTGGCGAGGTTCTGGGCGTTGAGCGGCGCCGGCGGTGGAGCGAAGACGAGAAGCTTGAGATCCTGTCGGAGGTCGGCGTCGGCGGTGCGTCGGTGACGCAGGTCGCGCAGCGCCACGAGATCACGCGTTCCCAGATCTACGGCTGGCGGCGTGATCTGAAGAAGAAGGGCCTATGGTCGCCGGATCGCGGGGCCGTTTTCTTGCCGGTGGATTTCAGCGGGGCTCAGGCAGGCGCCGGCAAGCGCATCTGCGCCGTCACGGTCTGGCCCTGTCGAACTGCGGCTGAGCAACGGCCGCTGCCTGAGGTTCGACAGCGGCATGGATGGAGAGGTGTTGATCGCCTTCATGCCGATGATACCCCGGTGCGGGTGCTCGATCAGGCCAGGAGGCTCGAAGGACTGGGCAAGGGCGTGAAGGAGGGCCGGATCTGGACCTACCTCCGGGATGACCGGCCCTGGGGCGGGACTGCGCCGCCCGGCATCGCCTACTTCGTCCGGCCTGAACAATTGCTTCAGGCGAGAGCCAAGGCACGCTGACGGCTTATTGCTTGCGAGATGGCCGTCGCAACCAGTTCAAGGAACAGGGACCAAAGAACCCGGAGATGGGCGAGGATCTTGCGGATATTGTGGCCGCAGGCGCAGAGGACGGCGAAGAGCGCATCGCCGATGCGGCCTTTCAGCGGGCATCTGGCAAGGCGACCGTCCATCTTCATGTGGCCGATCTCAGGTTCGATGGCGCTGCGCCGTTTCAGGAGTTTGGCCAGTAACGGCGTGAGGCCGCGTCGCATGCCGCTGATCAGGACCTTGGTGGTGCTTGCGCCATGGCCGCGATAGCCGCGGTCGACGACGGCGAGATCGGGCTCTTGGTCGGTCAGGATGGTCACCTGCTCCAGCGGAGCTGCCAGGGTGTGACCATCATAGGGGTTGCCGGGAAAGCTGCGGGCGCCGACGACGAAGCCGCCGTCAAGGGTGGTGGCGAGGCTGACCTTGGTGCCAAACTCGTAGCGGACCCGCGCCTTGCCCTTGGAGATGCAATCCACCTCGGGTTCGTGCAGGGAGTAGATCTTGCGCTTGCTCTTCGGGGTCTGTTCCAGCAGGCGGCCGCTGAGCCAGAGCGCTTCGAGCACCTTGTCGCGCAGGGCTCCCTCAGGGAGGTCCTGCAAATGGCGGCGCAGGTCACGGCGCACCCGGCCAACATAGCCCTTGAGCTGGCGCAGGGCCTTGCGCATGCGCTTGAATTGCCGGGCATGGGCATAACGCCCGACCTGGGCGGCCAGACGCGGGGCAAGCCGCGCATAGCTCTGGCGCAGCTCGACCCCGGCCTCCTTCGCTAGACCGACCAGCAGCGTCCGGGCGCGCTCATAAAGCCGGGCATCCGTCGGATGGGCGATGTTCTTTTCCATGACTGTCGTATCGACCGCTACCCGTTTCAGGGCCTTGTCGGTGACCGCGCCAGAGGCCCGGCCCGCCTCGATGGTCTTTGTCAGCAGCCACTCCACCCCTTCCTCGCCGATCCGCTTGCGCCAGCGGGTCAAGGACGAAGGATCGATTGGAGGACTGTGCTGAAAGAACGTCTCGCCGGTGAAGTGCTGGTAATACGGGTTCTCGACCCACCGGGCCAAGACCGCCTCGTCTGACAGCTTGAAGGCATGCTGGAGATAC
Source organism: Paracoccus sp. J55 (assembly GCF_000513975.1). Lineage (NCBI taxonomy): Bacteria > Pseudomonadati > Pseudomonadota > Alphaproteobacteria > Rhodobacterales > Paracoccaceae > Paracoccus > Paracoccus sp. J55. The sequence continues at coordinate 19,713 of NZ_AZVA01000042.1, read as the reverse complement.
ATGAGCCCCGCCACCAGCCGCGGCGATGTCGCCGGGCGTCCCTGGTGCGACGGAAAGAAACTGGCCCATTCCCGTTCGAAGAAGTCCCAGTCGATCAACGCCGCGAGCTTCACCAGCTCATGGCGGGCGTCAATCATGTCGACCAGCCGCGGGCACAGCAGGTCATCTTGTTCAGGGGCGCGGTAACGGGGCTTCATCGGTGACCGGAAAATTGCAGGGTTTCTGGCCCAAGCATACATAACCCTGCAATTCAAAGCCAACAACACCGCAGCTTCAGCATGCAAAATCAACGCGATAAGGGTTATTCAGAACGGACTACTTCTTCTCACCGGACCGGAAGAGCGTGCGACCCCGAAGCGTACCTGGCAGACATCCTTGCCCGCATCGGAGATCACAAGATCAATCGCCTCGACGAGCTGCTGCCGTGGAACTGGGTGCCACAATCCAAAGAGGCAAAGGCCGTCGCTTAAGCTGCGGTCCTTACCGGCCGGTTACGACCCTGGCGCCAGGCTGGCCGGAATGCACCTCGGCGAAGACGGGACGGCCTGTCGGGCGCGGAATGTCGTCCTGCTTCTGGTTTCGCCTGCCACTACGCTGCGGGTGATACCGGGCTGGTCAGGAAGATCGCCTTGTTCTTTCCATGCCGGTCATCTTTTCGGCGGCTGCATCGCATGGCCGCGCAAACATCGATCTGCTCAGGGCAAGACTCCTCGTCCCGGCGTAAACCAGAAAATGCACCAACTTTGAGTCAGACCCCCGTTTGGATGCCGATTGACAATCAGGATCGAGACCTTTCTCCGGCCCCATGACTTTTGTGGGCAACTTCAAGGTTAAGAACGCGCTTACCGAATTAGCAGTTTGAACCAAGAACTTGCGGTTCAGAAACGATACATGTTCAGGCCGCCATCAACGTTGATCGCATCCCCTGTACTATACTTTAGAGCGCCGCAGGCAAGCTGGGCTACAGCTTCACCAACGTCCTCGGGCGTACCCCAGCGTCGCTGTGGAACCAGCCCGTCGCGAATAGCATCGTCATATTTCTTTCGTGATGGTTGGGTCATTTCAGTCATCATGATGCCAGGTCGTACCTCATAAACCTGAATCGCCTCTTCCGCGAGTCGCGTCGCAAACAGGCGCGTTGTCGTGGATAGGGCCGCCTTGGTCATGCAGTAATCGGCACGGTCGGTAGCAAGCACCACCGCGTTTATTGAAGTGATGTTCACGATCGAACAGAAGTGCTCTGCAGGGGCGCCTGATTTGATGAGGTGCTTGGCAAAAGTCTGCGACAATAGGAAGGGTGCACGCAAATTCACGCGTAGCGCACGGTCGATGCTTTCGACCGGAAGATCAAGCATGTCGCCACGCACCATCGACGAGACGCCCGCGTTGTTGACCAGCGTTGTGACCACGCCCAATTGTTCTGCAGCTTCGATCATGCAATAGTGCTGAGCTTCGTCGCCCACATCAGACTGAAAGAAAGCTGCATTCACTCCCAAATAATCAAGGGCATTCAATGTGTCCTCGGCCGCCTGATCGCGTTCGATATCCACGACCAGAATATTGTGACCGCTTCGGGCGAGAGCTTCGCAAATGCCGCGGCCAAGCCCGCGGCGTCCACCAGTCACTATGGAGACAGCCTTCGCCATGGTTTTTCCTTTTTTGGTGCATGATATTTCGAGCTTGTGCACTTTAACGCCGTGCGCCAACCAGAACGCGCGCCCCAAAGTCGTTTGGCACGCCGAGATCGTTCTGGCGACAACGGGAGGTTGTTGCACCAGCAAGACCATACGGCGCAACAAGACCTCCAGTTCCACCGCCTAACAAGGGCGGGAGCGCTATCCGAACGAGGATGTAGAGTGGGCTGAGGCGTGACGACGCCAGATCGTCGTGAATGCCGCGGCAGACCTCCCTGACGGTTCGCGAGGGCGGTGCGGGAGGTCCACCCGATGCGTCGCACTGGAGCCGCTCCACAATGGCTGCAGCCATAGGAATATCTGCGTCCAGCATCGAAACCCCCCTGAGCCAGGTACTCGGCCAAACCCAGCCTGGGCTGCCGTCGAAGAAGGGGCGTGCTGCCACCACGAGCCACGACAACAAGCCATGCCAAAACGACCCTCTCGCCGCACTCGGTATGAAATCTGGCCTTGCCGTCGGCGACTGCATGCAACGCCACCGGACAAGAGAACTCCTCACCTTTCTGCGCCGTATCGAGCGACACATCCGCAAACCCCGCGCCATCCACGTCCTACGCCACCCTTTTCGCCGGAAATGCATCCGGTCGCTTGGCGACCATGCGACCTGTTGCTCCAGAATGCGGCCGAACCAGCCGACTTCTAAGCCGAACTCGTTCAAATTCTGAGCTTCTCGGCTTCGGCCTCAGTCAAGGGCCGGATCGCCTTTCCGTCCAGCAGCAGATGCAACCGGGCCGTTTCCTCCAGCTCTTCCATCGCATATTGCGCGTCTCTCAGCGTCGATCCGGCCACGACCGGGCCGTGGTTCGACAGCAGCATGGCGTGATGATCCGCCGCGGCTTCCTCGACTGCGCGCGCCAGATCCCGGTCGCCGGGCGCGAAATAGGGGATCAGCGGCAGCCGCCCCACCCGCATCACGTAATAGGCGGTCAGCGGCGGCAGCACGTCGGCCGGATCGACATCGGCAAGGATCGACACCGCCACCGAATGGGTCGAATGCAGATGCACGACCGCCCCGGCGCTGGAACGCCGGCAATAGACGCAGGAATGCAGGAAGGCTTCCTTGGTCGGCTTGTCCCCCGACAGATGGTTGCAGTGCTGATCCAGATGCGAAAGCCGCTCGGGCTCCAGTGCGCCGAGCGAGGCATTCGTGGGCGTCATCAGCATCGACCCGTCGGACAGGCGCACCGAGATGTTCCCTGTCGAACCGGGGCTGAGACGGCGATCGAACAGGGACTTGCCGACCTTGGCGATCAGATCGCGCATGCGGGTGGCTTCGGACAGGATCGCGGTCACGGCAGCAACCTCCAGGCCTTTAGGAAGAAGTCCTCCACCCCGAAGTTTCCCGATTTCAGGGCGAGCGCAAGGGGCGAAGACCCGCCCCTCGACCGGGTCCAGGGCACGCCGGGGTCGATTTCGGGGCCGATCTCCAGCGCGGGCACGCCCAGGCGGGTGACGATGGCGCCGGATGTCTCGCCGCCGGCGATCACGAAGCGATTGAAGCCTCGGCTGGCAAGCGCCTCGGCCAAGCCGGCAAGAAACTCCTCGACCATAGCGCCCGCGCGGTCGCGGCCTAGGCGGTCCTGCGCCCGCTGCACTTCGTCGGGATCGGCGCTGGACCAGACCAGCGGTGGCACGTCCCCGGCCGCATCGACGCAGAATGCCACGGCTTCGGCGATGGAAACACGGTTCTCGGCAATCGCGATCGCGTCGAGCCTCAGGGCCGGCACGCCGGCGGCGATGGCGCGGGCGATCTGCCGGCGGGTAGCGGCGGAGCACGAACCCGCCAGGAACACGGCGCGGCCATTGGGAACCGGCAAGGCGGCTTCCGAAGCCGCCCTGCCCTCCGGCAGGAAGTTCGCGGGCAGGCCGAGGGCGATCCCAGAGCCGCCCGTGATCAGCGGCAGGTCGCGCGCCGCGCGGCCGATGGTGCGAAGATCGGCGTCGTCGATGGCATCGACGATCGCGATGCCGGCAAGGGTATCAAACGCCGATTTCAGCGCCCCATCCCCCGCCGCCACGGTCTCGCGTCCGATCAGGCTAACCCTGTTCCCGCTTTGCCGTCCCAGAACCCGCACCAGATCGGCGTCGCGCATCGGCGTCAACGGGTGGTCCTTCATGCTGCTTTCCGATAAAAGCCGGTTGCCCACGAACAGATGGCCGCGATAGACGGTCCGGCCATTCGTCGGAAAGGCGGGGCAGGCTATGGTGCGATCCGTGCCGAGGAAGGCCATCAGCGCATCCGCCACCGGGCCGATATTGCCCTGATCGGTGGAATCGAAGGTCGAACAATACTTGAACAGGAACTGCCGCGCGCCCCAGCCTCGCAGGACTTCCGCCGCCGCCAAGGACATGCGGACCGCTTGCGCCGCCGGATTGGTGCGGGATTTCATCGAGACGACCACCGCCTCGGCATCGCCGATATCCAGGTCGGGCGTCGGAACGCCGACGACCTGCAGGACCCTCATCCCCTCGCGGGACAGGGTCAGCGACAGGTCCGTGGCCCCGGTCAAGTCGTCCGCGATTGCACCGATGAACATTGCGCTTCTCCTCATTCCCGCCAGGGCACGAACCAGCCCAAGCCCTCGCCCGTCGTCGAGAGCGGCCGGTATTCGCAGCCGACATGGCCCTGATAGCCGATCCGGTCCAGCACGCCGAAAATCCGCGTGTCGTCGAGTTCGCCCGTCCCCGGCTCGTTCCGACCGGGGACCGAGGCGGTCTGGACATGGCCGATGATGGGCAGCAGGGTTCTCAGCGCCTCGGTCACGTCGCCATGCATGATCTGGCGGTGATAGATGTCGAATTGCAGCTTGACGTTCGGCAGGCCGAGGCTGTCGATCAGATACTCGGCCATGGCGAAATCCGACAGCAGATAGCCCGGCATGTCGCGCCGGTTCAGCGGCTCCAGCAGGATGTCGATGCCGGATGGCCCCGCACTCTCGGCCGCCTCGGCGATGGCGTCGCGGTAGCGGTTGCGATGGGGCGCGCTCTGCGACGGGGCGATGCCCGCCATCAGATGCAGCCGGGGCACCGACAGGACGCGCGCATAATCCAACCCAAGCGCCAATGCCCTGGTGAACTCATCCGCGCGCTCCGGGAAGGCGGCGATTCCGCGCTCGCCCGCCGCCCAGTCTCCGGGAGGCAGGTTGAACAGCACGATGCGCAGGCCCGCGCTGTCGGCCGCCTTGCGGATGGTCTCCGCCGGATGGTCATAGGGAAAAAGGAACTCGACCGCGCGGAACCCTGCATCCGCCGCCGCCGCGAAACGGTCGAGAAACGGCAGTTCGCCGAACATCATCGTCAGATTGGCCGCGAAACGGGGCATCGCGATACTCCTTCATGGCATGGCAACCGCTTGCGGCCACCTGATGAGTCACTCGGCGGTTTCCGACTGCAAATGCAGGCGGATGATCTCATCCATCGAGGCATCTGCCTTGAAGCCCAATTCGTTTGCGCGCCTCGTGTCGAAACTGCGAGGCCAGCTTTCGATAATCCGGGCTATCGCGGGGTCGGGTTCATCCCGGATCAGCGCCACCGCCTCGTCGCCTGCCACGCGCCGCAAGGCCTCGATCTGCTCGGCCACACTAACGCAGACGCCCGGAAGCGTCAGGTTGCGCCGATCGCCAAGCGCAGCGCTGTCCAGCGCGGCGGCGTGCAGGATGAAGCCCGCCGCCGCCTCGGGGCTGGCGAACCAGTGCCGGATCGAGCGGTCCACCGGCAGCACCGCCGGTTCGCCCTTCAGCGGCTCGCGCAGGATGTTCGAGAAGAAGCCCGAGGCGGCGCGGTTGGGACGGCCCGGACGGATGCATATCGTGGGCAGGCGGATGCCAATCCCGTCGAAGAAGCCGCGCCGGCTGTAATCGGCCAGCAGAAGCTCGCCGATGGCTTTCTGCGTGCCATAGCTGGTCAGCGGCGTCAGGATATGGTCGTCGCCGATCGGATCGGGCAGCGGCGCACCGAACACCGCGAGCGACGAGGTGAAGACCACGCGCGGGCAATAATCGTCGCCCGCCAGCCGGATCGCCTCGAACAGCGCGCGGGTGCCGTCGAGGTTGATCGCATAGCCCTTTTCGAAATCCGCCTCGGCTTCCGAGGAGACGATGGCCGCCAGATGCAGGATGACATCCGGGCGCAGGGCCACCAGTTCTTCGGCCACGCCGGGCTGCGACAGGTCCCGCCGTTCCAGCCGCAGCACGCCCGTGAACCCTTCGGGCGCGGCGGGCTGGAAGACATCCACCAGCGTCAGCGCGGTGACGGGCTTGCCACCCAACTCGCCGTCCCTGGCCAGTTTCGCGGCGACCTTGCGGCCAAGCATCCCCGCGCCGCCGATGATCATGATATGCATGTTCTTTCTCCTGTCCTGCGGATCGGCGGCCAGCATCAGCCGGTGACGCCGAAAAACTTCAGCAATGCCACGGCCTGTCCCTCGGTCATCGCGGATCCCGGAATGACCGAGGCGCCTTCCGCCTGCGCCTTGCGCATCAACGCGGTCGGGGTCGGGGCGGGAACGATGTCGGCGACGGTCATGCCCGGCGCGAAGACGCCGACCTCGCCCGGCAGGCCGTCATCAGGGTTCATGCCGACGGGCGTCGCATTGACGACGATGTCGTGTCCAACGGCATCCGGCCCGCCACGGCGCACCACACAGCCCGGAAAAGCCGCCGCCAGGTTGGCAACCAGGCTGCCCGCGCGCCCGTCATCGAGGTCGGCGACCGTGATGGCGGCCGCACCGGCCTGGGCGAAGGAAACCGCGATGGCGCGCCCCGCACCCCCGGCACCCAGCAGCAGCACCCTTGCGCCAACGGGATCACGGACGGCTTTCACCGCATTCAAAAGGCCGATGCCGTCGAAGATCTCGGCCGTCCAGCTTCCATCCTCTTCCCGGCGCATGGCGTTCAGGCCACCGACCAGTTTCGCCCCGGTGCCGATGCGGTCGGCAAAAGCCATGCAGCGTTCCTTGAAGGGATAGGTCACGATGAAGCCCGCCATGTTGCCAAGCGAAAGCAGCGCGGGAAAAACCCCGTCGAAAGCCTCGGCCGGAATGTGCAGGGGCACGACGGCAAGATCCTTGCCCGCCGCCGCGATCCGGGGATTGAGCAGGCCCGGCGTCCGCGCCTTGGCGATCGGATCGCCGATCATGCCGATAAGTCTTGTCGTCGCCTTTACGGTCATGCCATGCCCTTTCGGTTTCCCTGCCCCGCTCATACCTGCGAGACGTGCGGCAGCTCGTCTTTCGACAGCGAATATTGCAGCGCATAGACGCCGCGGCGGATTTCGCCCTCGGCCCCCGCCGCGCGCAGGCCGTCGTCGCAAAGCGGACCCGAGGCGCGAAGGGCGGAAAGGACGGCGGCATCCGTCAACTCCACCAGCACGATCACATCCGCCACCGCATCCGGCCCGCCGCGCAGGCGCGTTTCCTCGGTGTTCTGCCGCCCCATCTCGCCCTGCCCCTTCAGAAGGTGGGCGCCGACCACACCGGGCCGCGCGGCGATTTCGGGCAGGACGCTTTCGGCCAGGCGATGCAGGAAAGCGTCGGTCGCCTCGCCACCCGAAAGCCGCACCGCCTCGACCAGCGCCCCCTCGCCGCAGCCCCAGCTTCCCAGAACCCGGCAGACCGTGCGCGAGGTGTCGGTGAAATGGCGCACCACGGCCCTCGTCCAGGGCGAAGGCGTGTTCAGCGCGGCGCGATATGCGTCCGAGGTGAAATCCTCGGGCCGGTCGGCCTCGTAGAAGTTGAAGAACTTCGGATGCCCGTCCAAGGCGACATAGCGCCGCCCCCGGCGGAATCCGGGCAAGGCGACACGCTCGGGAATATGTTCGTGAACGTGCCAGTTCAGAAATTCCGTCTCGGCATCCTGCTGGATGCCGTTCCAGATCGCCAGCACTGCCTGACCTTGAATTGCCATAACCGATCCTGCCGTTTCGGGTGCCGGAACCCCGGCACCGCATTCGATTGCAAAAGTTCAGACGCCGGGACGGCGGGCGGCATGGGCCGCGCGCCAGGCCTGGACCACGTCCTCGGTCAGCGGAACGACCTTCTGTTCCTGCTCGCCCAAACGGGTGATCCCAAGCCGCATGACGTCGCCGGGCTTCATGAAGTTCGGCGGCACCTTGCCCAGCCCCACGCCCGGAGGCGTGCCGGTCGTGACGATATCGCCGGGCTGAAGCGCCATGTAGCGACTGAGATAGGACAAGAGGAAAGCGCAGGTGAAGATCATCCGGCTGGTGGTGCCGGTCTGCACGCGCTTGCCGTTCAGGTCGAGCCAGAGGTCCAGTTCCTGCGGGTCGCCTACCTCGTCGGCGGTCACGATCCAGGGACCGCAGGGCGCAAAGCCGGGATGGCTCTTGCCCTTGGTCCACTGGCCCTCGCGGTGCAACTGGTAATGGCGTTCGGACACGTCGTTCAGAACCATGTAGCCCGCGACATGGCTCAGCGCCTCGGCCTCGGTCACGTTCCAGCAGGGCGTGCCGATGACGAAGGCCAGTTCGACCTCCCAATCGAGCTGGGTCGAATCCTCGGGGAACCAGACCGGGTCGTTGGCCCCGCAAAGGGCGGCGGTGTGCTTGTTGAAAAGGATCGGCTCCTGCGGGATGGGGGCGTTGGTCTCTTCGGCGTGATCGGTATAGTTCAGCCCGATGCAGACAAGGTTCGGCACATGCGCCACCGGCACGCCATAGCGCACAGGCCCGGCGATCTCGGGCAGGCTGGCGGTATCGGCGGCGGCGATGGTGGCCAGCCCTTCCGGCGACAGCGCCCATGCGTCGATGTCAGTGACCACCGATGACAGGTCCCTGAGCTTGCCCTGGTCGTCCACGATGCCCGGACGTTCGGCGCCGGCCTCGCCATAGCGGAAAAGTTTCATCCTCGTCTTCCTCTCGTCTGGTTCCTGCTTGCGTCAGGGCAAGCCTTCTTCATTGCCGGACTTAGGGTTCAGTCCGACCTGTGGTCATCTGGTGGAACCGGCGCGCTGGCGCCGGTCGCGCAAGGTTCAGTTCAGGGTGCGGCGGGGTTTGCGGCGGCCCTCCGGCGCGCTGGCCAATCCGGCAGCGAGCCCCATCGGCTGTTCGGAAAACAGCCGTGCATCCATCGTCTTCAGATCCGCCGCGATTTCGGGGCGGAAGGCCATGTTGGCCAGGATGTCCTGCTCCAGATCGACGCCCGGCGCGATCTCGATCAGGCGCAACCCGTTCGGACCCACGTCGAACACGCCGCGCTCGGTGACGAACAGCGCGACGCGGCCTTCCTCGGCGGCGAAGCCGGCGTTGTAGCAGATCTGCTCGATCTGCGGCACGAACTTCCGGTGGCGGCCCTCCTGCACGATCCGCAGGCGGTTGTCGCAACATTCGATCTGCAAGCCCCCCGAGGTGAAGGTGCCGCTGAACACCACCTTGCGCGCGTTCTGGCTGATGTTGATGAAGCCGCCGACGCCGACGATCTTGTCGCCGAAGCGGCTGATGTTCACGTTGCCGGCCGGATCGACTTCGGCGAAGGACAGGAAGGCCACGTCCAGCCCGCCGCCATCGTAGAAATCGAACTGATAGGGCTGGTCCACTACGGCGTCGTAGTTCTGGGCCGTGCCGGAATCCACGCCTGTCAGCGGCGCGCCGCCGATGAAGCCCTGCTCGTTCGACAGGATGATGTCGTCGAGGATCCCTTCCTCGGACGCCACCGCCGAAACGCCGGTCGAGATCCCCGCGCCGAGATTGCAGACCGCGCCCTTGGCAAGTTCTAGCGCCGCGCGGCGGGCGATGATCTTGCGTTCGGTAAAGGGCAGCCGGACCAAGCTGTCCAGCGGCACCCGCAACTCGCCCGAATAGGCCGGGTTGTAATCCGTGGCATAGGTCTGGCGCTGTTCGGGATCGACCACAACGTAATCCACGAGGATACCCGGAATCTTGACCTCGCGCGCCGGCAGGGTGTTCGCCTTTGCCAGCCGCTTGACTTGGACCACGACCGTCGCGCCCTGCCGCCGCGCCGCCTGCGCGGTCGAAAGCATCTCGCCGGGAATGGCTTCCTCTTCCATCGTCACGTTGCCGTTCTCATCCGCCGTGGTGCCGCGCAGGAAGACCAAATCCAGCGGAATGGGCCGGAAGAGCAGCCAGTCCTCGCCTTCGATCTCGATCAGGCGGACCAGGTCCTCCTTGGCGCTGGGGCTTTGGCGAGCGCCAAGCTGGCGGGGGTCGATGAAGGTATGCAAACCCGTCCGCGTGACCAGCCCGGGCCGGCCGGCGGCCATTTCCCGCATCAGTTGCGAGATCACGCCCTGCGGCAGCGTCCAGGATTCGATCTTGTCATCCCGGGCCAGGTCGATCAGCGGCGGGGAGTCGATCAGCGCGCTGGTGATGCTGCGGCGAAGCATGCCGGGATGACGAAAGCAGGCCGCCCCCTTCAGCTTGCGGTCGCCGATGCCGACAGCATGGATCAGGCAAAGATCGCGAGGCGCACCGGTTTCCAGGAAGCGCCGCTCGACGGCATCCAGGACGGCCTGCGGCACGCCATGGCCGCCGCCGGACCCGCTGGCAAGCACATTGTCGCCGTTCTGGATCAGGTTGGCGGCTTCGTCGGCGGTGATCACCCGTGTTTTCAATTTTTCCTCCGGTCTTGTCTGGATGCGGGCCGCGTGACCCGCACTGTTCAGGAATTGCCGCCGTTCAACCGGCGTTCGGGAACCAGCCGCTGCAACGGAACGGGATCCTTCGGCGGATCCCGGCGCAACCGGGCCGGCCACAGGTTCGAGATTTCCTGCGCGGCGGCCTTGAGCGCGGGCACGAGATCCTCGATCCGGCCCTCGGTCAGCCGGGCCGAGGGGCCAGCGATGCTGACGGTGCCCGCAACGCAGCCGTCTTCGCCGGCGCGGACCACAGCCGCCATGGCGGAAACGCCCTGTTCGGCTTCGTTGCGCGCGATGCCATAGCCGCGTTCACCCGTCACCCGCAGCTTCTCCATCACCTGCTCGATCGAGCGCGCGACATCCGGCCCATAGGTTTCCGGGGTCTGGAAGGCGCGGCTGTTCAGGACGATCTGAACCGCCTCCTCGACCGGCAAGGTCGAGAGCCAGATCTTGCCGCTGGCCGTCGCATGCAGCGGAACCGTATCGCTTTGCAGCGCCGGCTGATACATCAGGCCGCCGCGCGCGCCCTGCGCATGGGCAACCCAGACAAGCTGGTTGCTATCGACCACCGCAAGCCGGACGTATTCGCCGCTGGTCGCGGCCAGTTGGTCCAACAGGGGCTGGCAGATATCGGGAATGCCGGTCGCGACATAGAAGCGTTGCCCCAGGATGGCCAGCCGCATCGTCAGCCGATAGTAGCCGGTCTGCGGGTCTTGCTGCGCCCAGCCCTGTTCGATCAGCGCCCCCAGCAGGCGATGGGTCCCGCTTTTCGGCAGGTCGAGCGTTTCCGCGATCGTGCCGAGGGGCAGCTCCGCCGCGTCTTCGGACAGAAGCTGGATGATCGACAGGCAGCGTTCGGCTGGAATATGGCTCATCTGGCGCTCCGTTCGGGATTGGACAGGGTTGGATCGGCTTTTGCCTGATGGGCATCATCGCGGGTCGGCGCGGTCATGTCAGCCTCCCTCGAAGACCGGGTCGCGCTTGGCGAAGAAGGCGCTCATGCCCTCACGCAGATCGGCCGAGTCGAAGATGTCTTGCTGAAGCCGGGTGGACAGCGACAGCGCGTCGTCCAGCGACCTGTCGAGCGAGGCGTCGACCAGCCGCTTGGCGAAGCGGTTGGACAAGGGGCCGCGCTGGTCGATCCCGGCCGCCAGTTCGCGCGCCGCCTCCAGCGCCGAGCCGCTGGAAATCCGGTTCACGATGCCCCAGTCCAACGCCTGCCGGGCGCCGATGATTGCCCCGGTGAACAGCATCTCCTTCGCGCGGGCTGGTCCGACCAGACGCGCCAGACGCACCGCGCCATTGCCGGCCAGCCCGCCCAGCCGACTCTCGGTCAGGCCAAGCGTCGCATCCTCGCGCATGATCCGCAGATCGCAGGCCAGCGCCAGTTCCAGCCCGCCCCCCATCGCCGGCCCGTCAAGGGCCGCGATCGTCGGCGCCTCGATCAGCGCCAGATTGCGCAGCACCATATCCTCGAACAGGATCTTCTGCTCGCTGGCATCGGCCTTCAGATGCGCAAACTCGCGGATGTCGCTGCCGGCGCAGAAGGCGCGGCCCGATCCGCCATGAAGGATCACACATCTGACATCGGCCAGGCCCCGCACCTCGGAAATCGCCGCGTTGAGGTCGCGCAGCATCGGGCGTGTGACCAGGTTGAGCGGGCCATGCGACAGGCCGATCTCGGCCACATGCCCATCGAGGCGGAGGGTGACCAGTGGCTGATGATTCTGCGGGGAGGAGGTGGACATGGTTGCCGTGGCCTCAGGCGTGTTGCGGAAGCTTGCCCATCCCATGCAGAACGCCCAGGCGTTCGAAATGGTGATGGATGCGGTCGACGTAAGCCCCGAACTCGGGCGCGTCGCCAAGGGTGATAGGGCGGGGGCGCTCAAGCTCGACCCGGATATCGTCCACCACCTCGCCGGGGCTGGGGCTTATCACGATGATCCGGTCCGACAGGCCGACGGCCTCCTCGACGCTGTGGGTGATAAAAAGCACCGTCGGGCGGCGGCGCATCCACAGCGCTTCCAGGTCCATGCGCACCTGAAGCCGGGTCAGCGCGTCGAGCGCCCCGAAGGGCTCGTCCATCATCAGGACCGAAGGATCATGCACCAGGCTGCGGATCAGAGAGATCCTTTGCCGCATGCCGCCGGAAAGCTGCTTGGGGTATTTGTCCATCGCGCGCTCCAGCCGCAGCTGCGCGAACAGATCCCTGGCGCGCTCCTCGATCTGGCGGCGCGGCAGCTTGCGGATGTCCGCATGCAGCATGACGTTCTGCATGGCGGTGCGGAATTCCAGCAGCAGGTGGTCCTGGAAGGCGATGCCCACATCGGTCAGGGGTTTCGTCACCGGCTTGCCGCCAACCGAAATCCTGCCAGTCGTCGCCTGAAGAAGGCCCGCGACCATCAGCATGAGCGTGCTCTTGCCGCAACCCGAGGCGCCCACGACCGAGACGAACTCGCCGGCCTTGATGGAAAGGGTCACTTCCTTCAGGGCACGGAACGGCTTTTCCAGTTCCGGCCCGAAGATCTTGGACACCCCCTCGATTTCAATGGGAGCGCCCGAGATGCCCTGGTCTTGATGATTATTCATGGCATGATCCTTTTCGCCACCGCGCCCGGGTCAGGCCGAAGCCATGACCGCGTCGAGCGGCACCTTGGAAACAAGAAGAGCCTTCTGGCCACGCTGGACGACCGTTCCGTCCTGGTTGACCAGTTCGACGTCGAATGTCGCGATGGCCTGCTGGGGCCGCGATCTGCTGTCGCGCAACTCGGCGATCCGGTAGTTCACGAAGATCGTGTCGCCGACGAAGATCGGCCCGACGAAGCGCCAGTCGTTGATCCCGAGGAAAGCGATCGCGGTTTCGCGCAACTCTCCGGTCCTGGGCCACATCAGTCCATGCGCATAGGCAAGGCCCAGCATCCCATGCGCAACCCGACGGCCGAAATGGCTGGCCCTACCATAGACATCGCTGGTGTGGAGTTCCGAGAAGTCGCCCGTCAACCCGGAAAAACCCACCAGATCCGCATCGGTGATGGTCCGGCCGGGACTACGGAAGGCAAGGCCGACGCTCAGGTCTTCGTAGCGATAGGTGGTTCGGATGGTCATGGCCGCTCGCAATTTTCTTGTTGATACGATAGGGGGCGTTTAGCGCCCCCTTGGGTCAGGTTATTTGCAGGGGCGCAAATCTGCGTCCGGCGGCAAGAACTCGTTCGTATAGTATATTGTTGGGTCCGTCCCAACGGGCAGCAAGCCCACTTGTGACAGAAGATCTTGCGTATTGGCCCAATGAGCATCGGTAGCCTTGCCCAGATATTCTGCCCCACCGCTGCAGAAAAGCGGAGGAATAGCGGCGAGTTGCGCTGCAGCAAGTTTGGTGTCGACCTCTGGGAAGACCGCCTTGACATCGTCGATAGCCTTGTCGGGATTATCCAGTGCGAAGCTCCAACCCTTCAGGCTTGCCGCGATGAAGTTTCGAAGAACATCAGGGTTCTGCTCGATGAAGCTCTCGCTTGCGAAGATGGATGTGCTGACCGTCGGCACGCCATGATCCGCGAAGGGAAATCCATGAATGTCGGCGCCTTGGGCTTTCAGCTGGATGGCGTAGTCGTCCACGGATCCGAGGATGGCGTCAACTTGACCCTGCAATAGCGCGGGCACCATTGAGGATGTGGGCATGCTGAGATGAGTCACCTCCGACGCGTCGATGTTATTCGCTTTGTAAAGAAGCGGCAGCATAGGTTGCTGCGAACTGCCGGCGGGAACTCCGATTTTTTTCCCCTTGAGATCGGCGATCGACGTGATGCCTGTTTTCTTGAGCGACTCGACTTCGTTAGGATTCGATTGATAGATGGTGGCCAGGATCTTCATCGGCGCACCCTTGGCGATGAGCTGACTGACCGGGACCGCGTCGGCATAGGCCAGTTGAGCCTGACCGCTGGCGACCATTTGGGCCGTATTGGCGGAACCATTGCCTTGGATAATCGTGACGTCGAGGCCGACCTCTTTATAGTACCCTTGCTGAAGGGCAGCGGCGAAACCGGCATTGGCGCCGCCGGCATACCAGTTCAGCTGGAAGGTCACCGGCGTATCGGCGGCGGCCGCTCCAGCCCAGGCCAAACCGGCGATCAGGCTGCCGGCAGTGAAGAGTCCCTTGATGATCATGACGTCAGTATCCTCCCGTGACGTGATTTGCGATTTACTTCAATTTGCGTTGCCAGGGCGCCAGCGCCCATTCGGTCAATTCCACCGCGTAGTTGATCGCCAGGCCGATGACCGTCAGAATCACGAGAACCGCGAAGGTCAGTTCCATGTTCATCGTGCTTGTCCCTCGCAGCAGGACATAACCCAGCCCTTCATTGGCCCCCACGAATTCGGCCACGATGGCGGCGGTGGCGGCGATGGTGGCCGAGGTCTTGACGCCCGAGAAGATGACCGGCAGCGCGGCAGGCACCCGAAGATAGCGGAACGTCTGCCAGGTATTCGCCCCCATCGAGCGGGTCAGATACAGAAGCCGCGTGTCGAGGATCTGGAAGCCGCTGATGCTGGAGATCAGCAGCGGGAAGAAGGTCATCAGCAGCGTCAGGATGACCTTGGATTCGATCCCGAAGCCGAACCATACCAGGAAAAGCGGCGCCATCGCGATCTTGGGCACCAGTTGCAGCAGCATCGCCGGGGGATAGAGGACCTGCTTCGCCAATGGCGACAGGGCGATCACGAGACCCAGCGGAATGGCCAGCAGGATCGTCAGCCCGAAGCCCAGCAGGATTTCCAGCAGCGTGACCTTGGTATTGGCCCAAAGCATCGGCGCCTCGGCGATCAGCAGCCGGAAGACGGCATCGGGCGCTGGCAAAAGATACGAGGGAACCTGGAAAGCTTTCACGCTGACAGCCCAGAGGCCGACGATGGCAACGAAGGTCATCGGCGGGATCATGTTCCACAGAAACTGGCCGATCAGGTAGCGGGTCTGATTGCGCCGGCGCGGCGCAACATCGTCTTGCGCCACGGAAGTGGCGGGAGCGTTGGAATCCATGATGTCTAAAGTCTCCTCCTGGGCTGTCCGACCAGCCGCCCTCGCTCTCCACGCGGCAACGGCTTGCTTGTCGCAACCTTCAAGAA
The DNA here is from genome assembly GCF_000513975.1 of Paracoccus sp. J55. Classification (NCBI taxonomy): domain Bacteria; kingdom Pseudomonadati; phylum Pseudomonadota; class Alphaproteobacteria; order Rhodobacterales; family Paracoccaceae; genus Paracoccus; species Paracoccus sp. J55. The sequence continues at coordinate 4,295 of NZ_AZVA01000042.1, read as the reverse complement.
GGAATACTATTCCATCTTGATTTAGTGTTCAATCTTAAATTTTCATGACGTAGCACGGCAGCGAAACCCCTCGGGTGTCCGCCGCTAGATCACCGGTCGGAAACGGACAGAAATTCTAAGGATACAAATGGATAACATGACATCGCGTTCCAACGGGCGAGAGGGCCGACCGCCTGGCTCACGCATATTCGAGCCACGCATATCCGGCGAGAGAGAGGATCCACTCCTCGCACCCCACCCGTCTCCGATCCCGCAGGGCACACTCGCCACCAGCCCAGTCACGAATCGCCGCTCCTGTCCGCACAAGAGAAACTCGCCAGCAAGACCGGCTGGAAACGGGCGGCGCGCGGACAGGACATCCTGAAAGTTGCAGAATTGAAAAACGTCTACATTCTCGCCCTTGCGGCCTACTTCCTGTTTTCGGTCTGCGATGCCTCGATCAAGGCCGCCGGAAGCGGGTCGCTTTCGGCGTTCGAGATCGGCTTCATCGTGAATATGGCCGCAACCGTAGTCCTGCTGATGACGCGCCACCCCGGCGAACGATGGCGTGACTTCTGGATCACCGGAAGGCCCCTCGCCCTTCATGCGCGCGCCTTCTTCGGCCTCGTTGGCAGCCTCTGCGCAATCTACGCCTTCACGACGATCCCCCTGGCGCAAGCCTATGCGCTGATATTCCTGTCGCCGATCTTCGTCACCCTCTTGTCGGGCCTAGTGCTGAAGGAGGCCATCGGCCCCTGGCGATGGAGCGCCGTAGGCCTTGGTTTCCTGGGTGTGCTGCTGGTCTTGCGACCGGGGATGCAGCCGCTTCAGCCTGGACATCTCGCCGCGATGCTGGGGGGCATATCCACCGGATTTTCCATCATCATCTTGCGAAAGGTCGGCACGGAGGCAAAGCGCACCAGCATCCTCGGGATGCTTCTGCTTTACCTTCTGTGCCTGAACGGCATTGCAGCGATGGCCGTCGGCATCCACCTACCGACGCCGGCACAGTTCCTGCACTTGCTGATGGCGGGCGCCGCCTATGGGCTTGGGCAATGGGCGCTGATCATGGCGGCAAGACGAGGCAACGCAAGCCAGATTGCCCCGATGCAGTATTCTCAACTGATCTGGGCCGTGGTGTTCGGCGCGGCCTTCTTCGCGGAATACCCCGATGGAATGGCGATTGCGGGCCTTGCGGTGGTCGGATCGTCGGGCCTGTTGACCCTCGTGTGGGAACTGATCCTGCAACACCGGCGGCATCGCTAAACCGGTGGCGACCATGCCGTTCGCTTCGTCAACCGATCGAGTAAGACAAAGATCCTACACCACTGCTTGTTTCCCCGGAATGCTGCGGCTGCCGCGCTGCACTGCCGTCAGACCGCTTTCCGCCGAGGCTGTGTGAAAACTCCTGTTTATGCTACAATTCCGCATGGTTGGGAGGCTTGGCATGTCGGGTTTCATCGAGGGCGTAAACCGGGATCAGACGACGCTTTTCCCTGAGCGTCTGGAGGACTGGGTCGGCGAAGATAACCCTGTCCGTGTCGTCGATCTCTTCGTCGATGAACTCGACCTTTCCGCCTTGGGTTTCCATCGCCACGCGGCCGCTCGGACGGGACGGCCGGGTTATCATCCGGCAGTGCTTCTGAAGCTGTTCATCTACGGCTATCTGAACCGCATCCCGTCCAGTCGGCGCCTTGAGCGTGAAGCCGGGCGCAATGTCGAGGCGATGTGGCTGACCGGGCGGCTGGTGCCCGACCACAAGACCATCGCCGATTTCCGGGGCGAGAACGGCCCAGCCATTCGCCGGACTTGTGCCGAGTTCGTGGAGCTCTGCCGTCGGATCGGCGTGCTGAAGGGCGACTGCCTTGCAGTGGACGGCAGCAAGTTCAAGGCTGTGAACAATCGCGACCGGAACTTCACCAAGGCGAAGATCGCCAGCCGCCTGGCGCATCTGGAGCAGGAGGTCGGCCGCTATCTCGAGGAGGCCGAGCGGGCGGATCGGCAGGAGACCGGCGAGGCGCGCACGGAAAAGATAGCTCATCTGACCAGCCGTTATCACCGTGTCCGGCTGGAGATGGACCGTATGGTAACGCTGCGCCGGGAGCTGGCAACGACACCGGACGGGCAGATATCACTGACGGATCCGGACGCCCGTGCCATGGCGACGCGGGCGCAGCACAGCGGCCATGTCGGCTATAATGTTCAAAGCGTTGTCGATGCCGAGACCCATCTGATCGTGGTGCATGAGGTCACCAATCAGGGCCATGATCGTGATCAGCTTGCCTCCATGGCGGGTGCCGCGAAGACTGCCCTTCGGCGCGACGACCTGCATATCCTGGTCGACAAAGGCTATTTCAGCGATGGCGAGATCCTCGCCTGCCACGAGCAGGGCATCACGGCGACGGTGCCGCGGCCGGACACGTCCGGGAGCCGGGTGCATGGGCGCTATGTGAAGGCGGACTTCGCCTATGATCCCGACAAAGACATCTATCGCTGCCCGGCCGGCGAGGTGTTGAGCTATCGGTCCACGGTCGAGCAGCAGGGCCTTCAGATGCGCCGTTACTGGACCACGGCTTGCCCTGGCTGCCCGTTGCGCAACCGCTGCACGACGAACACCCTGCGCCGGATCAGTCGCTGGGAATGTGAGCATCTGGTGGAGGCGGCCGACGCCCGCCGGCGGGACGCCTCGGCCCCGATGAGGATCCGGCGCTCGACGGTCGAGCACCCGTTCGGCACGATCAAGGCCTGGATGGGGCACACCCACTTCCTGACACGAAGGCTGGCAAACGTCCGCACGGAAATGGCGCTGAATGTCCTTGCCTACAATATCAAGCGCATGGTCTCTCTGATCGGCATCCGGGGCCGAATGGCGGCAATCCCAGGCTGAGCCGCCAGGCATGGTGAGTTCCGGCAGCCTTGACGAAAAACTCCTGATCTCAGGCAAGGAGCTCATAAGTCACTGCGACCGAAGGAAGTTTTTACACAGTCTCCGCCCTCTTCGCCAAATGGCCGTGCCATCACGGGAGGCTGGCGATATCGCACTATGCCCTGGGCTTCGGCTGGTGCAGGTGCCGCCGCACGTTGGCGCGGAACGTATTCCGCAGATCCTTGTTGATCAGATCGAGATCGAACCACTCCGGGTCGAAATGCCCACCCGCCCAGCGGAGATTGGCTTCGTGATCGTCATGGTCCTGATCCCGGATCGCTTCCAGGAAGTCGCCATATGACCACGGGCCGCCAACGTCTTCTGGTGGCCGGGCACGAGCGCCTTCGAGGCATTCGGCATGGCGGGGCACTGGATCGAGCGACAGCCATTCCTCGATCCTGATGACATGGTGCCAGTCATCACCGAAGTCGTAGAGATAGGTGAAGGCGGAATCTCGCCCGACAAAATCCGCCAGCCGGACCTCGGTGTAGTCGAAGACTCTCGGCCCGCCATATCCGTCATCGAGCAAGTCGAGGTCGCCGTAGCGCAGCCCGCCGATGCGGAACTCGTGCAGATGGCTGTCGGTCCAGCTGAACCCGGCCTGCAGAACCAGGTGCAGTTTATCCAGCGTCCACTCGGCCGGGACCACGAGCCGCCGCCAGATTGGCGGCTCGACTTCCGCAAGGGACACATGCAGGCGAACAGCGTTGTAAAGCTGGGACAAACCGCACCTCTCCGATCAGATCGCGAAATCCTCAAGGGTTTTCCCGGCGGCGAGAGCATCGGCGATCCATGCCGGTTTGCGGCCTCGACCGGACCAGGTGATCTCCGGATTTTCCGGATGGCGGTATTTCGCAACAGACTCGGACCGCTTTCGCGCCGGGGCAAAGCCCACCAGGTCGGCCAGCGGGAAGCCAAGTTCAGCAGCGAGGGCGTTCACCTTTGCAAAGGCCTCGGCCTTCTGGCGATCCTCAAAGCTGGAAATCGCTTTAGCGACGTTCTTTTCCAGCTGCTTCAATTCGGCAAGCGACAAGGCGGTCAGATCGATATCGGTCATCGGTATCCCCGTTTGTTATGCCGCAGGTTTAATGCAGGTCGGCTAACAGAGCAATTGAGGGCATCAGACATGGTGCAGACCGGGAGGGCCGGCTAGACACTGCCCCATGAGCAGAAGACAACCTCCTCGCCAATACCGGGCATCACGGAACCGGACCAGAACAGGTGGCTCCCATCGGATCAGGTGGGTTTCACCGGGCAGGATTCTCGGCGCGATGGCGGCCGCATTGACCCTCGGGTTGTCAACGGCGGAGCAAAAGTCGGCCGGGGCGGCGGCGTAAAGTCCGGCCAGTTGGGGGGTGCGCCATGGCGCGCGCGCTGGCCACATAGCTGG
>NZ_AZVA01000041.1:0-26970 GCF_000513975.1 Paracoccus sp. J55 | reverse complement strand
GATTTGTGCAACATGTATAACCGCCCCTTGCGCAAGAGGGTTTTGGAGCAATTTGGCGCGGTGTCGGGTGCTGACATGTATCCGGCCTCGTGATGCGGCCATAGTCATGCCGCGGGCCCGCATGGTGTTCGCGGGTCGGAACCAAATCAAAGCCGCGTGCTCGATGGCACTCTGTTGCGCTCTGGTTTTCCGACCTTGTCTTGCGACCGTTGCGCCAAGTTGCTCTCAGCCCTCCTCCGCTCCGACGACCTCGCGACCGCTGACGGACTTTACGCCGCCATGGCCGGAGCCCGGTAGACCTCTCCGCTCTTCATCAACGCCCAGACGATCCGCGCCATCTTGTTGGCCAAGGCCACGCGCACCAGCATCGGCGGCTTGCGCTCCAGCATCCTTGCCAGCCAGGTGCCGGCGCGCGCTGACGCATGACTATGGCGCTTGATGATGACACTGTTGGCGCCGATGATCAGCAACCGGCGTAGGGAACGCTCACCCATCTTCGTCGTGGCTCCCAGCCGTTGCTTTCCGCCCGTCGAATGCTGCCTGGGCGTGAGCCCAAGCCATGCCGCGAAGTCTCGGCCCTTCCGGAACGCTTCCAGCGGCGGAGCCAGTGTGGCGATGGCCGTGGCGATCAACGGGCCGATGCCCGGGATCGTCATTAGGCGCCGGGCGACTTCATCGGTCTTGGCGCGCCGGTCGATCTCGGCATCCAAGGTCTCGATCTGACCGTCGAGCTGGACAAGCGTTTCAGTCAGGACCGTCAGGGATGCCCGCGCCGTGGCGGGCAGGCCCGATTCTTCATCCGCGACGAGGGCAACCAGGCGCCGGGCATTCGTCGCACCCTGTGGCACCACCCAGCCATACTCGGTGAGATGTCCGCGGAGCGCGTTGATGGCCTGGGTACGCTGCCGGATGAGCAACTCCCGGACGCGGAAGACGCTGGCCGCTCCTTGCGTTTCCTCGCTCTTCACGGGAACAAAGCGCATGTTCGGTCTTTGCGCCGCCTCGCAGATCGCCTCGGCATCCGCCGCATCATTTTTTTGCCGCTTGATGAAGGGCTTCACATAGGCGGGCGGGATGAGCTTGATGTCGTGGCCGAGCTTGGCCAGCTCCCGACCCCAGAAATGCGCGCCACCGCAGGCCTCCATCGCCACCAGGCAGGGCGGCAACTTGGCGAAGAACTCAAACACCTGAGCCCGTCTGAGCTTCTTGCGTAAGACAGCACTGCCTTTGCTGTCAGCACCGTGGACCTGGAACACATTCTTCGCCAGATCCAGTCCGACCGTGATAATCTCCGACATGACCGCCTCCCAATACGGATTGTTGCGATCCCACCTTGGCACGTCGATGCCGTCGGGGGGCGGTTACAGCATCAGAGCCGTTTTGCTGCACTCCGTTCCGAGTGCCGATCCCAATTGGGCGCCGTTCCGCGAGATCGCCTGAGAAGGCAGCGCCAGCCGCCGGATCGGCGATCCTCTATGCGGATCGAAGCCGCGGATTGGACCCCGCGATAGCGGATCGGTTCGTCCGATCCGCAAGACGTCGACTCCCGTCGCTCCTTAAAAGGCAAGAGGTGAATCGCGTTGCAGCCAAAAGCTAGGTCATGTTGACAAATGGCGAAGCCAGAGCCTGATGCAGGCGATGTCGATGAAGCCGAGGAAACTGTCTGCGGTTTTGTCGTAGCGTGTTGCCAGGCGGCGACTGTTCTTGAGCTTGTTGAAACAACGCTCGACCATGTTGCGCAAGGTGTAGATGGTCATGTCGACGACCTTGCGCACCTTGCGGTTCTTTCGCATGGGGATCATGGGCAGCGCGTTACGGCTCTCGATGTCTTCTCTAATTTTATCAGAGTCATAGCCCCTGTCGGCGACCAGAACTGCTGGTTGCGGCAGGTTGTCGGCCATCACCATATCATAGCCGGTGTAGTCGGAATCCTGCCCCGGCGTGATCTCGGTCCTCATCGGGAGGCCTGCGCCGTTGACGCGGAGATGGATCTTGGTCGAGAACCCACCTCTTGAACGGCCAAGAGCCTCTTTCGGAGTCCCCCTTTTGCGCCGGCCGCATGGTGGTGGGCCCTGATCACAGTGCTGTCGATCATCTGGAGCTTGTCGGGCGCGAGCTTCGCGTGGTTCAAGGCATCCAGGATGTCCTCCCACAGCCCGGCGAGCGTCCAGCGCCGGAACTGCCGGTAGACAGATGACCACTTGCCAAACTCCTCTGGCAGGTCCCGCCAGGGCGCACCGGTCCGCGCGACCCAGAAAATGCCATCCAGAACAAGTCGATGGTCCGCAGGCTTGCGCCCGTTCGGATGCCGGACGGCTCGGATGAAGCCCTCAAAGAATGCCCATTCGTCGTCGGACATCAGATTGCGTGCCAAGGTCACCTCCCACGTAGAGATGATCTTGAATCACAGCCAGACGCGCAGGGGAATCCTTTTTGTCAACACAACCTAGGAACTTCGTATGGAAGCATTTCCAAACAATATTGGCCTTGGCTGAAAACGGTCGCGATAGTGGTCCCAACAAGAATTAGCCGGGCCTGTTCTTGGTCCTCGACTTTCATGAACACTATCAAGGAGCGTGTTTGGCATGGCTGGACAGCCGTATTCTTCTTTTCGCAAGATGGCGCCGGTGGTCATTATCGGCGCTGGACCCATCGGGCTTTCGCTTGCGGGCGATCTGGGTTGGCGGGGCATTCCGTCGCTGCTGATCGAGCGCGGAGACGGTCAGGTTTTCCAGCCGAAAATGGACATGGTCGGCATCCGCACCATGGAATTCTGCCGCCGCTGGGGGATCGTCGATTGGGTGGAAAAGGCCGGCTACAACCGCGCCTATTCGCAGGATTACGCCTGGGTTTCGCAGCTGCATGGCGGCTATGAGTTCGGCCGCGAGGAATTCCCCTCTGTCCAGGATGAGCCCAAGCCGGCGCAAAGCCCGCAAAAGCGCGAGCGTTGCCCGCAGAATTTCTTCGATCCGGTTCTGACCCAATTCGCGAAATCGACGGGCAAGAGCGAGATCCTCTATCGGCACGAATATGTCGGGCATGAAGAACATGCCGACGGTGTGATTGTCCGGCTGCGCGATATCGAGGCCGGCGAGGAATTCGAGGTCGAGGCGCAATATCTGGTCGGATCGGATGGCGGGGCGTCCGCGGTGCGTCAGGCGATGGGCATCGAAATGTCCGGCCAGCCGGCGCTGACCTATACGACCAATGCGATCATCCGCTGCGACGGGCTGGAAAAGCTGCACGATAAGAAACCCGGCTATCGCTACATCTTCATCGGTCCCGAGGGCACCTATGCGACCATCGTGGCGATCAACGGGCGCGACCAGTGGCGCTTTTCGATCGTCGGCGATGACGAGATGCGGACCCTGACCGAGGCGGACGTCCGAGCGGTGTTCGAGCGCGCCATGGGGCGCAGCGATTTCGACTATGAGGTCCTGTCGATCCTTCCCTGGATCCGCCGTCAGTTGGTCGCCGACAGCTATGGAACGGCCCGTGTCCTGATCGCGGGGGACGCCGCGCATCTGACGTCGCCCACCGGCGGTTTCGGCATGAACATGGGGATTCAGGACTCGGTCGATCTGGGCTGGAAACTGGCTGCCATGCTCGAAGGATGGGGCGGGCCGGAACTGATCCCGAGCTATGAGATCGAGCGCCGCCCGGTGGCGATCCGCAATGTCACCGAAGCCACCAACAACCTCAAGCTGATGCTGACGCCCCGGCAATACCTTAACCAGAAGGTGTTCGAGGAAGGTCCCGAAGGCGACGCGGCCCGGAAGGAATTCGGCGATGCCTATACCGCGATGATGAAGCGGGAATGGCATACCATCGGCATCCACCTGGGCTATCGCTACGAGGGCTCGCCCATCATCTTTCCCGACGGCACCGCCGAGCCCGAGGATACGGTCTCGACCTATGAACAGACTGCCCGGCCCGGGCATCGCGCGCCGCATGTCTGGCTGGACGAGGGCATGTCGACGCTGGACCTGTTCGGGCGCGGCTTTGTTCTGTGCCGATTCGATCCTGCGGCCGAGCCCGACCCGCTGCTGGATGCCGCGCGAGCGGTTGGGATGCCGATGATGCTTCGGGATATCGACAACCCAGAAGCGCGGGCGCTCTATGATGCCAAGCTGGTGCTGGTGCGCCCCGACGGCCATGTCAGCTGGCGGGGCGACGCGGTGGCCGATGCCCGGGCCATCGTCGATGTCTCACGCGGGGCGATCGCTTTCGCCGATTTGCACGCCGAGGCCGCGGAATGAGGTTCGTTTCGTTCAACGGCAACCGGATCGGCCTGGTGGACGGCGACGGGGTGATCGACATCACGGATCTGGCTGCGGTGGATCCCTCGCAATGGCCGCCGGTCGGCATGGTGCAATTCATCGCGCGCTTCGGGGATCTGCTGCCAGAGGTCGAGGCGCGACGGCTCCAGGGTGTCACTCTGCCCCTGTCCCAGCTGCGCCTCGAGGCCCCCGTGCGGTGGCCGAACAAGATCATCGCCTTTCCGGCCAATTACCACGAACATATCAGCGAGATGCGCGAGAACGTCATCTCGCAGGCCAATGCCAAGGGACAAGGATTCTTTCTCAAGGCAAATTCCTCGATTTCGGGTCCTGCCGATCCGGTGGTGCTGCCCCCCGTCGAGGGTCGCGAGATTCATCACGAATGCGAATTGGGGATCGTCATCGGTCAACGTGCACGGGGGCTGTCGCGCAACAAGGCGCGCGGTGTGATCTTTGGTTTTACCTGCCTGCTGGATATGGTCATCCGCGGCCGGGAAGAGCGCGTGATGCGCAAATCCTACGACACGTTCTGCCCCATCGGCCCCTGGATCGTCACCCCCGACGACGTGCCGGACATGAATGACCTCACCATGCGGCTGTGGGTCAATGGAGAGCAGCGCCAATCGGCCAGCACCCGCGACCTGATCGTGGACATCCCCGAGATGATCGCGATGTCCTCGGCCGTCTGCACGCTGGAACCGGGGGATATCATCGCCACGGGCACGCCGGCGGGTGTCGGCCCGGTGCGCCCCGGCGATACGCTCAGCATCGAAATCAGCCATATCGGCCGAATGGACCTGAGGGTCGAGGCCGGTGCAGTCGGCGCGCATCCCGTCTGGAACGCGCTCAAGATCGCAACCCTTTCCTGAGGAGGACACCATGCCATTGGAAAACGTGCAGGTCGATGCACCCGAAGGCTTCTACGACGCGTTGGGCACCAAGGCGATGGTCCCCGGCTGGGCGAAGCGCGAGCCCGCCATGTGGTCCGAGCCGAAGCCGAAATTCGTTCCCGTCGTCTGGCGCTACAAGGATGCGCGCGAAGCGTTGGACAAGGCCGCCGATTTCGTCTCGCCCGAGAAGGCCGAGCGGCGCAACCTGATCCTGGTTGCCCCCATCGAAGGCAACAACTACCCGACCTGCCGGCATCTTGTCGCGGCCTATCAACTGGTGCTGCCGGGCGAAACGGCGCGCTCCCACCGCCATGCTCCGAATGCGCTGCGCATCGTGCTGGATGTGGGACCAGAAACCTACACTATCGTGGATGGCACGCGCGTGGACGTGGGCGAAGGCGATGTGGTGCTGACGCCTTCCTGGGCATGGCACGGGCATTCGAACTTCTCCTCCGAGCCGGCCTTCTGGATCGACATCCTGGACGTGCCGCTGGTCCAGAATCTCGAGAACATGTATTTCGAGGACTATCCGCACAAGAACGAGCCGATCAGTTCGAACCAGCCCGACTCGCCACTGCGCAACAAGGATGCCGATATCGTCGCGGCCACGCAGGAAAAGGGCCGGGTGCCGCTTGCCGATGGCAAGCTCAAGACCATGGGGATCCACTCGATCGGCCTCAAGGCCGGCGAGGTGCTGGAGCATGGCAGGCGGATCACCAATTCGATCTATACCGTCCTGCGCGGCGAGGTGGATATGGATATCGAAAACCTGGGCGAGGTGACGCTGACGCGGGGCGATATCGTGGTAATCCCCAACTGGCATGCCTATTCGATCAAGGGGCGCACGGAATTCGATCAACTGATCCAGATCACCGACGAGCCGGTGTTCGACGCGCTGGGGTTCACCGAACTGCAAAAGACGAAAGCCTGAGCCACAAGGCCAGACGGGAGGAAAGCGATGCTGGATTTTGGTCCCGAGAAAGAAATGATCCGCGACATGGCGCGGCGAGTCACCGAGGACGAGGTGCGCCCGCGCGTCGCGGAAATGGAGGCGACCGATCGCTTTCCGCGCGAACTGGCTGAAATCTTCGGCGATCTCGGGCTTCTGCAACTGTGGGTGCCCGAGGAATATGGCGGGCCGGGGGGCGATCTGACCTCGGTCTGCATCGCCAAGGAGGAGATCGGCCGCGGCTCGCTGGCCGCGTCGACGCTCTGCGCCAATAACTCCATCGGCCTCATCCTACCGGTGCTGCATTTCGGCACCGAGGAGCAGAAGAACCACTACCTGCCGATCTCGGCTTCGGGCCGAGCGATCGCGGCCGTGGCAATCACGGAACCCGAAACAGGCTCGGACGTATCCGCGATCCGCACCTTTGCCCGCAAGGATGGCGAGAGCTATGTCGTCAACGGCCAGAAAAGCTGGATCACCTGGGGGGCGGATGCGGATTACATTCTGCTTTTCGCCCGTACCTCGGCCGAAAAGGGGCATGACGGTATCAGCGTCTTTCTGGTGGACAGCAAGACCCCCGGCTTCCATGTCGGCAAGGCCGAGCACAAGATGGGACGTCATGGCGCACCCACCTGCCAGTTGCATTTTGACGATATGCGCATCCCCGCGGAATGCCGGCTGGGCGAGGAAGGGATGGGCTTCAAGGCCTGCATGAAGATCCTGGACCTGAACCGCCCCTCGGTCGCGGCTTCGTCGCTGGGCTTGGCTCAGGCCGGGCTGGAGGCTTCACTGACCTATGCCAACGAACGCCGGCAGTTCGGCCGCCGCATCGGGGATTTCCAGATGATCCAGGCCAAGATCGCCGACATGGCGATGAAGACCGAGGCAGCGCGGGCGCTGCTTTACACCAGCGCCCAGGAGATTGACGGCGGTAACATGTCGCGCCTGACGCTGCTGTCGTCGATGTGCAAGTGCTATGTCACCGATGTCGCGATGGAGGTTGCGCTGGAGGCAGTGCAGGTGCTTGGGGCCTATGGCTATTCGACCGAATACCCGGTCGAGCGGATCATGCGGGATGCCAAGCTGAACCAAATCCTCGAAGGCACCAACGAAATCCACCGGATCATCATCGCGCGCCAATTGCTGGGCAAATGATGGCTTGCCCGTTTCCCGCCCATGGGCGCCGCTTCCCTTTTGAAAGATAGAACCATGCTTAATGCCGCATTCAAGGACTACAGCCTGCACCCGGCGACCGCCGCCTTTCTGGCACGTGCCCATGGGCTGATGATCGACGGCCGATCGGTGGCCGCGCTTGCCGGGCGACGGCGCGACGTCTTCGATCCCGCCTCGGAAGAGGCTTTCACCACCGTGGCCGAAGCCAGCCCCGAGGATGTGGATCTAGCGGTGGCCGCCGCCCGCCGTGCCTTTGAGGGTGACTGGGCCAGGGTTACCCCGTCGCAGCGTGGCCGGATGCTCAACCGCATGGCGGAACTGATCGAGACGAATGGCGACGAACTGGCCGAACTGGAATGTCTGAACTCGGGCAAGCCTCTGCAATTCTGCCGCAATGTCGATATCTTCGGCGTGGCAGACATGTTCCGCTATATGGCTGGCTGGGCGACCAAGATCACCGGCGACACCCATAACCCCTCGATGCCCGGCGAATGGCACGCCTATACCCTGCGCCAGCCGGTGGGAGTCGTGGGCCAGATTCTGCCCTGGAACTTCCCGATGAACATGGCCGCCTGGAAGATCGCCCCGGCGCTGGCGGCGGGTTGCACCATCGTGCTGAAACCGGCCGAAGCGACGCCGCTGACGGCGCTGCGCTTGGCGGAACTGGCGCTGGAGGCGGGCATTCCGGCCGGGGTTATCAATGTGGTGACCGGCAAGGGATCGGTCATCGGGGATGCGATCACCAACCATCCCGGCATCGACAAGGTGGCCTTCACCGGCTCGACCGAGGTCGGCCAGCATATCGCCCGGAACTGCGTCAGCTCGAACCTCAAGAAGGTCTCCCTCGAACTGGGAGGCAAGTCGCCGGTGATCGTTTTTCCCGATGCGGATCTGGATGCGGCGGTGGCCGGCATCGCCGGGTCGATCTTTTTCCATGCCGGCCAGGTCTGTGCCGCCGGTTCACGGCTCTATGTGCATGAAAAGATCTACGACCGGGTGGTCGAGGCTGTCGCGGCCAAGGCTGCTGGTCTGAAGGTCGGGCCGGGGATGCTGCCGGATCATGACCTCGGTCCCGTCATCTCCCGTGCGCAACGCGAAAGCGTCATGGCCTATATCGAGAAGGGCCGTGCCGAGGGCGCCGAAGTGCTGACGGGAGGCCGGGCGTTGGGTGCCAAGGGCCATTTCGTCGAGCCGACCGTCCTGGCGGGCACTGGACCGGGCATGGCGGTTCATGACGAGGAAATCTTCGGACCGGTCCTTTGCGCGATGCGCTTTGGCGATGAGGATCTGGACGCGATTGCCGCGCGCGCCAATGCCTCGCCCTATGGCCTGTCCTCGAGCATCTGGACGCGGGATCTCTCGGTCGCGCACCGGCTGGCAAAGCGTATCCAGTCGGGGATCGTCAACGTCAACACCCATACCTCGCCAGACGCCAGCCTGCCCTATGGCGGCTACAAGCAGTCCGGCTGGGGACGCGAGCGGGGTGCCGAGGTCCTTGATCTCTACACCCAGATCAAGGCCGTCGCGGTCAAGCTGGCCTGAACGGAAAGCGGAGGAAGGATCATGTCGCAAGGATCGGTGGATTATCTGGCCAAGGACGGTCGCGCCTATATCACCATCAACCGGCCGGAAAAGAAGAATGCCATGTCGAACGCCATGCTCGATCAACTGGTCGAGGGCTATGCGCGCGCCGAGGCGGATGACGACGTACGCGTGGTGGTGCTGCGGGGTGCCGGCGACGATTTCAGTGCCGGGCACGACATGTCCGAACTGGGCAAGGAATATGGCGAGCCGCAGCTCGACAAGAACGGCAAGCCGCGCCGACCCAGCCAGCGCGCGCGGCTGCAATACGACAAGATGTATATCAACCGCTTTCGGCATGTCTATGAATCGCAAAAGCCCACCCTGGCACTGGTCAAGGGCTATTGCCTGGGTGCAGGGCTTTACCTCTGCGAGGCCTCGGATGTCGTCATCGCCGGAGATACGCTGAAGCTGGGCCATCCCGAGCAGAAGCTGGGCCTGTCGGGTGCGGCTTATTTCGCTGCCTGGGAGATGATGAATCTGGGGCCGCGCCGGGCGCGCGAACTGCTGCTGATGGCCGATACCTGGGATGCGGCGCGCTGCTTGGAATATGGCATGGTCAACCGCGTCGTGCCGGTCGTCGAACTGGACGCTGCCGGTGAGGAATGGGCCGAGCGCATCGTGCGCCTGCCGCGGGACGGCATCGTTATGGGCAAGGCCGCGACATTGCTGGCGATGGAAAGCCTGGGGATCACCGGCCAGTTCACCTATGGCCATATCCTGCACACCCTAGCGACCAACATCCGCTACGACCCCGACGAGTTCAACTTCATGAAGGCCAAGCGCGACAGCGGCGTCACCAGGATGAACCGAGACCAGAAAGATTTCTACGAAAAGAAGGACTGATCCTTGGCGATCAGGCCGTTTGACAGGGGCAAGACAAGCCATGACTGCACTGAAGGGACTGAAGGTCCTGGACTTCACCCAAATGATGACCGGGCCGATGGCCACCATGCTGCTGGCCGATGCCGGCGCGGATGTGATCAAGGTCGAGCAACCTGCCGGCGATCCGTTCCGTAAATCGGGCGAGACGACGCTGAACGGAACCGGAGCATTCTTTCTGGGCGTGAACCGTAACAAGCGCGGCATCGTTCTGGATCTGAAAACCCCTGCCGGCCTGGAAGCCGCCCGCGCCTTGGCCGCCGAGGCCGACGTATTCGTCGAGAACTTCCGCCCCGGCTTCACCGAGCGGCTGGGGCTGGGCTATGACGATCTGAAAAAGCTGAACCCGCGATTGATCTATTGCTCGATTACCGGGTTCGGCCAGAGCGGACAGGACCGAAACAGGCCGGCGCTGGACATGGTGATCCAGGCCATGTCGGGACTGATGCAGATCACTGGCAGCCAGGAAAGCGGCCCGTTGCGTACGGGCTTTCCCTTTTCGGACCTGGTGACGGCGCTGATGTCGGCCATCGGCATCCTGACCGCGCTTGAAGCGCGCCATCGCACCGGCGAGGGGCAGCGCATCGACCTGTCCATGATGGATGCCTCGATCTTCAGTCTGGTGCCGCGCGACGTCTATTTCGACATAACCGGCCACACGCCCGACCGATTGGGCAACGAGCATTGGGACATCGTGCCGAACAATACCTATCGGACCAAGGACGGGCGCGAGGTGATGATCATCACCATCAACGACAAGTTCTGGCAGATCCTGTGCGATGCCATTGGAGCGCCCGAGATGAAGACCGATCCGGCCACGGCAAGCAAGGGTGCGCGGCTGCAGAACCGCGAGTTGGTGAACCGGCGGCTGGCCGAGATATTTGCGACCAGGACGCTGGCGGAATGGGATCCCATCCTGCTGGCGGCCGGGGCGATCTATGGCCCGGTCAAGACCTGGCCCGAAGTGTTCGGCGACCCCAAGGTGCAGCAGGATCTGATCCGCACCATCGACAGCCCTTCGACGGGACCGTTCCGGGTCATCAACAATCCGCTGAACTTCTCGGCCACGCCGACCGAGATCCGACTGCCTCCTCCCGCCCTGGGCGAGCATAACGAGAGCGTCATTCCCGCCGCGGCCAAGGGCTGGCCGGCCCGCATCTAAGGAGATCGCCATGGTTTATCTGGTTGCCGAGACACCCGACCCCGTTCCCGCCGGGCTGCGCCTGAAAGCACTGCTGTCGCGCGACGAAATCCTGCAAATGCCAGGTGCGCATGATGGGATGGCCTCCCTGCTGGCCAAAAGCGCGGGGTTCGAGTCGCTTTACCTGTCTGGCGCCGCGATGAGCGCCTCGATGGGCCTGCCCGACCTGGGCATCATCTCGGTGGAAGACGTGTGCCACTTCATTCGGCAGATCGTGCGAGCCTCTGACCTGCCGGTGCTGGTCGATGGCGATACCGGCTTCGGCGAGGCCTTGAACGTGATGCAGACCGTGCGCGCCTTCGAGGACGCCGGTGCGGCGGCGATCCAGATCGAGGACCAGCTGCTGCCAAAGAAATGCGGGCATCTGAACGACAAGCGGCTGGCCTCCGCCAATGACATGGCCGCGAAGGTGGCGGCCGCGCGCAAGGCGCGCCGGCATCTGCAGATCGTTGCGCGCACCGATGCCGCGGCGACCGAGGGGATCGAGGGCGCCATTGCCCGTGCCCACCGCTATATCGAGGCGGGCGCCGACATTATCTTTCCCGAGGCTCTGAACGACCTGGACATGTTTGCCGAATTCGCCCGTGCGGTGCCCGTGCCGCTGCTGGCGAACATGACCGAATTCGGGCGCACGCCCTATACCACCGCCGCCGAGTTTCAGCGGCTTGGCTACAAGATCGTCATCTGGCCGGTATCCTCGCTGCGCGTGGCGGCGAAGGCGCAGCAACGGCTTTATGCCTCGATCCGCGAAACCGGCGGCACACAGGCAAGCCTCGAGCAGATGCAGACGCGCGCCGAGCTTTACGAGACGATCTCCTATGGAGCCTATGAGGCGCTGGATGCCTCGATCGTTGCTTCGGCCGTTCCGGTCACACCGGTCGCCGAATAGGAGACGGAAGATGACGGAACAGCGCATCGCCCTTGTCACAGGGGCGGCGGGCGGTATCGGGCAGGCCGCTGCGCGGCGGCTGGCTGAGGCGGGCCATCGGGTTATCCTGCTGGACCGTGACGAGAGCGTGCATGAGCTGGCCGTAAGCCTCGCGCAAGCCGAGGCGGCGGAGGTCGATCTGGCGCAGGAAGGCCAGATCCTCGAACTGATCGCCGGGATTGCGGAGCGCCATGGCCGGCTGGACGTCCTCGTCAACAATGCCGGCATCTCGCCGCATGAGGACGGGCGCAGGTCCGACAGTCTGACACTGTCGCTTGCCGACTGGGATCATGTGCTGCGGATCAATCTGACATCGCAGTTTCTGCTGTGCCGCGAGGCGATTCCGCTGATGCGGCGTCACGGCTGGGGGCGGATTATCAATATCTCTTCGCGCGCGGCACGGACCTTCACGCCCACGGCCGGCGCGCATTACTCGGCCGCGAAAGCGGGCATCATTGGGTTTTCCCGGATCCTTGCCGGTGATTACGCAGCCGACGGCATTACGGTGAATTGCGTTGCCCCAGGCCGCATCCGCACCGCCCTTTCCGAGACGGGAAGCAGCGAGTGGCTGGCAGAGCTTTACAGCGCCATCCCCGTTGGCCGCGCCGCCGAACCGGAGGAGGTGGCGGCGATGATCGCCTATCTGGCCTCGGATGAGGCGGGCTTCGTCACCGGGGCGGTGTTCGACATCAATGGCGGTCAGACGATGCTATGACCGGCACGCGGCTCAACACGACGCCAACCAGCATGTCGAGCCGGATCGGATGCCGGGCTTGCGGACCGGTCGGCGCATGACTCGATCCGGCATGAGCGAGCGACGCACGACGCTTGTCTGCGCGCTTCTGGCGGCCGTGGGTCCGCTGTCGTCATCGCTATTCACGCCGGCTCTTGTCGATCTGGCCAGGGATCTGGAAACGGGTCTGGGAGCCGCACAGCTAACGGTATCGGTATTCTTCCTGGGGCTTGCGGTCTCGCAGCTTATTTGCGGGCCGCTTTCCGACAGTGCAGGCCGCAAGCCGCTATTGTATCTGTTCTTTCTGCTCTATGTCGCGGGCTCCTTTCTGGCGCTGATCGCGCGGTCCGTTGACCTGCTGATCGCGGCTCGCTTCATTCAGGGCATAGGGTCGGCGGCGGGCATCGCCGTTTCCCGGGCCATCGTCCGGGACTGTTTTTCGGGAAGCGAGCAGGTCCGGGTGCAAGCGCTTGTGGGCATGGTGCTTGCAATAGGGCCCGCTGTGGCGCCGTTCCTTGGCGGGCTCATGATTGAAGCGGTGTCTTGGCGGTTTTTGTTCGTCCTGATGCTGGGACTGGGCGTTTCCACCCTGGCGGTGATCTGGCTGTTCCTGGCCGAGACATTGGAGGACCGCGACGAGAACCAACCGATGCTGGCCATTCTTACAGGTTACACGCTTGTGCTGCGCGACAGGCAATTCGTTCTTTGTACCCTGATCGTGGGCGGAACCAACGGAACGGTTTATGCGCAAAGCACTGTCCTGCCTTTGGTGATGATCGATCAGGTCGGTCTGTCGCCGCATGGTTTCGGGCTGTCCATGATGGCGCAGACCGTGTGCTTTCTTTGTGGCTCGCTGCTGGTGAGCCGGCTTGCTTGGCGGGTGCCGGGTTCGCGCCTGCTGGGCGGCGGAATGATGTTGGTGCTGGTGGCTACCCTGTCCTATCCGCTGTCCTACATCCTGACGGGGCCGACGCTGGCGGCGGTCGTCGTGCCGATCGGGTTGTGTGGCTTTGCCATGGGACTGACCCTGCCAAGCACCACCGCTGCGGCGCTTGCACCCTTTCCCCAGCGGGCGGGGGCGGCTGCAGCTGTCATGGGGTTCGTGCAGATGGGCAGCGGGGTTGCGGGCGGCTTCGTCACGCCGTTCTTTTCCGATCCTTGGAAAGCTCTCGTCGTGATCAGTGTGGTCATGGGAGGAATGGGCATCCTGGCTTGGGCAATATGGCGGTGGCCTCGGTAAGCCCAAGCCATGGAGTTTCATATTGGATCATATGCAATGCAAGCCGTTTAATGAACGGGTGAATTGCAGATGGTTGCATTCAGGGAGGAGTGCAAATGGGACCTGATCTGAAGCTTGCCACCCTTGCGGTGGTGATAGCGATGGGCACCGGCGGCGCGGCGCAGGCTGAGCTGGTGCTGAGCTATTCGATGTGGCATCCGCCGGGTTATGTAGTGAACGAGGCTGTCCTGCCTTTCCTCGACGAGATAGCCGAGGTGACCGAAGGCCGCGTACGCGTCGAGAACCGTGCCGCTGCCGTCGGAACCCCTCGCGATCAGCACGAGGTTGTGGCCGAGGGGCTGGTGGATGTCTCGCTGGTGGTTCCGGGCTACACGCCCAATCGATTTCCGCTGATGGAGATCAGCGAATTGCCGATGCTTTCGGACGATGCCTCCAAGCTTGCGCCAGCGATCAACGAGGTTTTCGAAAAATACTTGCGCGACCTGAATGGTTATGGCGATGTCCATGTCATTTCCGCGTTTTCGGTTGCGCCTGCCCAGATCATGACCCGCAACCGCGAGTTGAAAACGCTGGGAGACATTCGCGGCCAGAAATACTACATGTCCAACCGTCCGGTTACCGCCGCGATGACCAAGCTCGGCGCTGCCCCGGTGACGGCCTCGATCGCCGATACCTATTCAATGGCGTCCAACGGCGTCATTGACGGTATGGTGATGCCTTACGAGCCCACCCTGACCTGGAAGCTCGACGATTACTTTACCAACACCACGACGATTCCCGGGGCGTTGGGGCAGGCAGGCATGGCGCTGATCGTGAACCGGGACAAATGGGATCAGATCAGCCCTGAAGATCAGGCCGCCATTATGGCGATCGGCGGACGCAACCTGGCGCAGAAAGTGGGCGATGCGGTTCAGGCCGGCGAGATCCGCAGTCGGGAGGCAATGGTCGGCAAGGGCATGGTCATCAAGGAGATGGGCGCAGAGGCCTTGGATGCGCTGACCAAGGAAGTTCATGAAACGATCTATCCCGCCTGGATCGCCCAGGCGGAGAAGGCCGGACTGACCAACGCCGCCGACATTCTGGCAGAGCTTCAGGCAGCCGTGGCCAAGTAGCTCTGGACCTCATGTCGACTGCAACCATTCCGGGTCTGGCCGAGATGGTTGCGTCTGTCTTATGGGCGGAAGATCAGGAAATGAGGTCGTCATCCTCGCCGATGCTGCGCGCGGGGATGCGTTCGGCTTCCGGATGTCCCGTGAACCGGATGGGCAATCTCATTTCGCGATAGGGTCCCTCGCTTGGATGGTGGCGGATGCGGAAGAATTCGCTTGCGGCCAGTTGGGGGTCGTTCAGGATCTCGTCGAGGCTGGCCACATGAGAGGCCGGGATGTCGTGCCGGGCGCAGAGATCCAGCCATTCGGCGGTGGTCCGGTTCCGCAGGAGCCGCGCCATTTCCGCCTGCATCAGATGCAGCCCGGCAAAGCGGCTGCGTGCATCGCCGAGCTCATGCCGGTCCAGAAAGTCGGACGCGCCTGCCACGGCGAAGAACCGGACCCAGCGTTCATCTGTATAGGGGGCGATGGTGACATAGCCGTCCAGCGTGGCCATAGGCTGCCGCTCCGCATCGAGCTGCCGGGGATACCCCGCGCCTTCCGGCCCATCCACCAAGGCCGCACCATAGAGATGATCCTGCAACAGGAAATGGGTGAAGCTTTCGAACATCGGCACCTCGACCTCGCAGCCTTGGCCGGTCGCGGCACGATGGGCCAGCGCCGCCAGAACCGCATTCGCGGCATAGAGGCCCGCCACCTTGTCGGCGATCGCCATGGGCAGATAGCGCGGTTGCGGATTTCCGTCGATGCGCGGCAGCAGGCTTGCAGCCCCCGACGCCGCCTGAATCACATCGTCATAGGCCGGGCGTCCCGACAGCGGCCCGCGGCTGTCATAGCCCGAGCAGGTGACCAGGATCAGGTCGGCCCGCCCGGCCGAAAGGCTGGCATGGTCCAGCCCCGCCCTCTGCGCGGCTTCCGGGCGCAGGTTGTGAATGAACACCTGGCTGTCCGCGATCCGGCGCAGCAGCCGTTCCTTGCCTTCGGCGGTGCGTATGTTCCACGCGACAGCCCGTTTGCCCGCGTTCAGGGTCAGATGCGCCGGCCCCATGCCCCGGTTCCGCCTTGGTCGCCCGACCCGCCGCAGTTCATCGCCATGGGCTGGCTCCAGCTTGACAACCTCGGCCCCCATCGAGGCCAGGATCGAGGTGCAATATGGCCCGAAAATCACGCTGGTCATGTCCATGATCCGCACGCCGTCGAGGATCGGTCGACCGCTGCCCGGTTCGGGGGCGGTTCCTGCCTTGGCCGTTCCTGTCCGCATTTTCATTCCTCATCTTCCTGATGCTCGCCACAGGAAGGCACTCTAGCGCGGGAAACCATAGTTTGGCTGTCTGATCGGATTGGAAATTAGTATTGGAATCTTATCAACCTGCCTCGTTAATCTTCCTGAAAGCGCGTGTCGGACATCGCAATGTCCCGCGCATCAGGAGGAAGCATCAATGAACAAAGAGATTGCCGTCGTCACCGGTGCCAATGGCCGGGTCGGTCAAGAGACCGCAAAGCGCCTGACGGCGATGGGCTATCACGTCGTCGGCCTTGATATTGCGCCGGAATCGGTCGCGGGCGTGGATTATCGCCAGTGCGACATCACGGATCTGGACCAGGTCAACGCCGTGGCGGCCGAGATTTCCGAGAGCCTTGGCCTGATCCGCGTCCTGGTGAATAACGCGGGCGTGTGGCACGGGAAGACCTTTTTCGAGATCACGCCTCGGGATTATGACCTGACCTATGGGGTCAATATCCGTGGCGCCTTTTTCCTGACGCAGGAGGTCAGCCGGCGGCTGATCGACGCGGCGCAAGGCGGCGCCATCGTATCGGTGGCCTCGGTGGTGGGGGTCATCGGCAGCGGCGTCACCGATTATGGCGGCTCGAAGGCGGCGGTGATCAACCTGACGAAAAGCCTGAGCAAGGCGCTGGGACCGCATGGCATCCGCGTCAACGCCGTCTCGCCGGGCGCGATCAACACCGCGATGGGCGAGAAGGTGCCGGCCGAAGTACGCGACAAGCTCATCGCCACGACCGGACTCCGCCGCGCGGCCGAGCCCGAAGAGATCGCCGCGGCGATCGCCTATCTGGTCGGCCCGGATGCCAGCTATGTCAACGGCGCCGTCATAGACGTGAATGGCGGTCTTTGACCGCGCGCCCTTGCCTTGCGCGATCCGCGCATATCTTCCAGAGGAGGAGACAGCCATGACAGACCAGTTGGACAAGGCCCCCGTTTTCCCGATTCCGCGCCAGTGCCCGTTCCACCCGGCACGCGAATATGGCGACATGCGCAAGATGCCTGGCGCCGGCGAGGTCCGTATGTGGGATGGCAGCATCGTCAAGGTCTTCACGCGCTATGACGACGTGAAGAACGTGCTTGCGGATAACCGTTTTTCGGGTAATCCGGCGACCGAGGGTTTTCCCAGCCTGTCACCGGCGCGTGATGCGGTATTGGACGCAGAACCGGCATTCATCCGGTTCGATCCGCCCGAGCATGGCCGGCACCGTCGAATGCTGACCCGAGAGTTCATGGTCAAGCGCATCGCCGCCTTGCGCCCCCATATCGAAAATACGTTCCTGGGGCTTCTGCGGGATTTGAAGGCCCGTGGCAACACTGCGGAACTGAACGAGGATCTGTTCCTGCCCTTCACCTCGACCGTGATCGCCGACCTGCTCGACGTGCCGCACAGGGACCATAAGTTCTTTCAGGAGAAAAGCGTTGCCCGCGTCTTGCTGGACGTGGATCCCGAGATCCCGAAAGCCGCGTCCAAGGCCATTCTCGATTACCTGGAAAAACTCGTCGCCGACCGCGTGGACAAGGCAGACGGCCGCGACGACATCATCAGCCACCTGATCGTGGATCAGCTGCGTGAAGGCCACCTGACCCAGCGCGAGCTGGTGGTCATGGCGGATCTGCTGCTGATGGCGGGGCATGAGACCACGGCGAACCAGATGGCCTTGGGGCTTCATAGCCTGCTGACGCATCCCGATCAGCTTGCGCTGATGCGCAAGGATCCCGAACTGGTCAAATCCGCCGTCGAGGAGATGCTGCGTTTCCATACCATCGTGCATTTCAACGCCTTCCGCGCGGCCACCGAGGATGTCGAGGTGAACGGCGAGCTGATCCCGAAGGGGCAGGGGGTGATCGCGCTGATCGCAGCGGCGAACCGCGACCCGGAAGTCTTTGAACGGCCGGACGAATTCGACATCACCCGCAAGGCGGATCATCATGTCGCCTTTAGCTATGGTATCCACCAGTGCCTTGGCCAACCCTTGGCGCGGGCAGAGCTGTATACGGTGTTCTCGACGATCTTCGATGAATTGCCCAATCTGCGGCTGGCGGTCCCCGCCGAGGAGATCCAGACCAAGGGCGATCATTTCGTGCTTGGCCTGAAGAGCCTGCCGGTGGTCTGGGACAATCCCTGACCGTTGCGCCAGTGGCCCCGCCATCCCTCTCGTTCCACGAACATGCGCCGTATCGGACACAAATCCTTTCAGAAAGGGCATCGCCATGACAATCCCCGAAGCGGTGGTGATCGTCGGGGCAGGACAGGCCGGTCAACAGCTTGCCTCGGCACTGCGGCAGCACGGTTTTCCCGGGCGCATCTCCCTGATCGGAGAGGAGGTGCATCCACCCTATCAGCGCCCGCCGCTTTCAAAGGGGCATATGGCGGGAGCCGTTTCTGATACGGACGTGTATCTGGAGGAGCCGGGCTTCCACGAGCGCAACGTCATCGAGCTGCATATCGGGGTGGAGGTGCTGTCGATCGATCGGGCTGCCCGCGAGGTTCTGCTGAAAACCGGCGAGCGGCTGGGCTACGATCATCTCGTTCTGGCGACGGGCGCGCAGAACCGGCAATTGCCGCCGATCACCACCGCCAGCCAGCGCGTCCTGCAGCTGCGCGGGCTCGATGACGCCAGCAGGCTGCGTCGCGCGACATCGGAGGCCAGGGATGTGGTCATCATCGGTGGAGGGTTCATTGGCCTGGAGGTCGCGGCCACGCTGGCCGGCGACGGCCGCCGCGTTCAGGTGATCGAGAGGATGGGCCGGCTTCTGGACCGCTCCGTCTCGTCGATCCTGTCTCGGGCGATCCGGCAGCATCATGAGGCACGGGGGGTGCGGTTTCACTTTAACCGTTGCGTGGCGACCATTGACGAGATCGGCGGGAAGCGGTTCGAGGTCAAGCTGGATGACGAAACCGTGCTGCACGCCGATGCGGTTCTCAGCGCCATCGGGGTCACCCCCCGGACCGCCCTGGCCGAGAAGGCGGGGCTTGAAGTTGGGAACGGGATCTTGGTCGATGGTTTCCTGACGACCTCAGATCCGTGCATTTCCGCCATCGGCGATTGCTGCGCCTTTCCGGAAGAAGGCCGCCGCCTGCGGCTTGAATCGGTGCAGAATGCCGTCGCCCAAGGCAATTTCCTTGCACGGCATCTGACCGGCAACGGCGAGGGCAGGGCCTATGCCGAAATTCCGACCTTCTGGAGTGAACAAGCTGGGCTGCTGATCCAGATCGTCGGCCTGACCGACCGGGGTGATCGCTCGATCCTGCGCGGCGACCCGGAAACGCAAAGCTTCTCGATTTTCCGCTTTCGCGAGGATCGGCTTACGGCGGTGGAATCGCTCAATCGCGGCGGCGACCACATGCTGGGCCGCAGGCTGCTGGCCATGGGCATTTCCCCAAGGCCCGAGGACGTGCAGGACATGGGGTTCGACCTGCGCTCGCTGCTTTCGCAGCCGGCCTGATCCGGGCCTCAAGGCAGGCCGACCGAAGAAGTGAAACAAGGGGGGATGAAGAATGTCGCTTGACGGCAAGACAATTATCGTGACCGGCGCGGCCATGGGGATGGGGCGGGCGATCGCGGTCGAGGCGGCCCGGCAGAATGCGGGCTTCGTGGCGCTGCTGGATCTGGACGAAGCCGCCGGCGCCAAGGCGCGGGACGAGGTCGAGGCCGCCGGCGCAAGGGCGATCTTCATCCGCACCGATCTGGCGCAGGCCGCCGATATCCGCGCCGCCATCGAACGCACCGCCGAGATGGCGGGTGGTGTCGACGTTCTAATCAACAATGCCGGCATCACCGATGACGCGCTGATGAAAAGCCATGTCAGCTTTGAGGAACTGCCCGAAGAAGCCTGGGACAAGGTGATGGATGTCAACCTCAAGGCGATCTGGAGGGCGGCGAAATTCGCCACGCCCTGGTTGAAACAGTCGTCGCGAGGGCCTGCCATCGTCAACGCGGCCTCGGTTGCCTCCTATTGCGCCTATCCCTGGCTGCCCGCCTATACCGCCTCGAAGGCGGCCGTGGCGATGCTGACCCAGCAGATCGCGCTGGATCTGGGCAAATACGGCATCCGCTGCAACGCCTATGCCCCTGGTGCCATCGAGACGCCGATGCTGATGCACAGCATCGAAACGGCGGATGACCGCGCCCAGGCGATTGCAACGACTTCGGGTCCCCATATCATCAAGCGGCTGGGCCGCCCGGATGAGGTGGCGAAACTGGCCTGCTTTCTTGCCTCGGATGCGTCGTCCTTCATCACCGGCACGGTTATCCGCATCGATGGCGGCACGCTGGCCTGGCGAGGGCTTTCGGCGAGCTGAACCCAACGGGAAAGAGAAAAGACATGGCCTATCAATTGTTGATCGACGGTGAATTGGTCGCGGGGGCCGCGATTTCCGATGTCATGAACCCTGCCACTGGCGAGATCGCCGGACAGGCCCATGTCGCGGACGAGGCACAGGTGGATGCGGCGGTGCGGGCGGCGCATCGCGCCTTTCCCGCCTGGGCGGCGCTTTCGCTGGATGATCGCCGCGCCGTCATGGGCCGGATGGCCGAGGCCGTCGAGGCGGAGGCCGAACCCTTGGCACGCCTTCTCACGCAGGAGCAGGGCAAGCCGCTGGCCGAGGCGCGGGGCGAGGTTCAGGGGCTGGCCTGGCTGATGTCGCGCTATGCGATGTTCGAAAATCCTGCGGAAATCCTGTCCGATGACGAGGTCCAGCGCGTCGAGCTGCATCGGTTGCCGCTTGGCGTTGTGGTCGGCATTGTGCCGTGGAATTTTCCCCTGTTCATGGCCGGGATCAAGATCGGCATGGCGCTGATGACCGGCAATACCGCGGTCATCAAGCCCGCGCCGACGACCCCGCTGGCCACGCTGGAGCTGGGTCGGATCTGGGCGGATCTTCTGCCGCCCGGCGTGCTGAACATCATTGCCGACCGGAACGATCTCGGCGCCTGTCTGACCGCCCATCCGCTGGTGCGCAAGATCAGCTTTACCGGCTCGACCGGGACCGGACGGCGGGTGATGTCCATGGCGGCCGAGGGTCTCAAGCGGGTGACGCTGGAACTGGGCGGCAACGATGCGGCGCTCATCCTGCCGGACACGGATGTGGCGGCGATCGCGGACGATCTCTTCTGGTCCGCTTTCCGCAACAACGGTCAGGTCTGTGTCGCCGTCAAGCGGGTCTATGCGCCACGCACACAATATGACGAGATCTGTGCAGCGCTGGTAGCCCGGGCCGAGGCCGCGCAGGTCGGCAACGGCCTTGATGAGGGTGTAACGCTGGGGCCGGTGCAGAACGCCGCGCAATTTGCCAAGGTGAAGGAATACATCGCGTTGGCCCATCGCGAAGGCAAGGTGCTGACCGGAGGCGAGACAACCGATACGCCCGGTTACTTCATCACCCCGGCCATCGTTCGCGACCTGCCCCCGGCCAGCGCCCTGATCCGGGACGAGCAGTTCGGCCCGGTCCTGCCCGTGATCGCCTATGACGACCCCGGCGAGGTCGTCGCGGCGCTGAATGCCGATCCGCTGGGTCTGGGGAACTCGATCTGGTCGGACGATGCGGATGCAGCCCTGGACGTCGCACGCGGCATTGTCTCGGGCACGGTCTGGATCAACCGGCATGGCGTGACCGATCCGTCGATTCCCTTTGCGGGCGCGCGCGATTCCGGCATCGGAGCCGAACACGGCGCCGACGGGCTGGCCGGCTATACCCAGATCCGGGTCATCAGCCAGAAGAAGTGACTGTTGGAGCCGCAACCGGTCGGAGGAGAGAACCATGTCGGAGGAGTTCGACTATATCATTGTAGGGGCAGGCGGCTCCGGGGCGGTCCTGGCCGCGCGTCTGAGCGAGAATCCCGCGCATCGCATCCTGGTGCTGGAGGCCGGTCCCGCTGACCGCAGCCTTTACATCCGCATGCCGGCGGGTTTCGTCAAGACGGTGGGCAACCCGAAATATGTAACCAACTACCAGACGAAGCCGACCGAACTGACGGGCGGGCGGGCGATAAACCTGCTGCAAGGCAGGGTTGTCGGAGGCGGCACGTCGGTCAACGGCATGGCCTATAATCGCGGCCAGCCGCACGACTTTGACAATTGGGCTCGGGCTGGCAATCCCGGATGGAGCCATGCCGATCTGCTGCCGATCTTCATGGAGTTGGAGGGGCGCGAAGGCGGCGACCCGATATGGCGTGGCCGTAGCGGACCGCTGAAGGTTACCGATGTGGCTTGGAAATCCCCGGTGCTGGATGCCTTCATCGAGGGCTGCGTCGAAAACGGCATCCCGCGGAATGCCGACATCAATGGCCCCGACCAGTTCGGCGTGGCATTCACCCAGGCCAATATCGCGAAAGGAAAACGGGTCAGCGCCGCCACGGCCTTCCTGCGTCCTGCCTTGTCGCGTCCCAATCTGGTGCTGCGAACCGGTTTGCGCGCAAGCCGCGTTCTTCTGTCCGAGGGGCGCGCCACCGGTGTCGAGGTGATCGGCCCGGATGGTTCTGCACGGATCCTGGCGCGTGGCGAGGTCATCCTCTGCGCCGGAGCGATCGGTTCCCCGCATCTTTTGCAGGTGTCCGGTATCGGCCGGGCCGAGGATCTGGCTTCGGCCGGTATCTGCCCGGTCCACGACCTGCCGGGGGTGGGGCAGGGTCTGCGGGATCACTACATGGTCAGCCTGATCGCCGAGGGCAGGAACTTCACATCCATCAATCAATATGCTGCGCCGCCCCGTCTCTGGTTTGAGGCGCTGAAATGGATGGTGGGAGGGTCGTCGATTCTCGGCATGCCGGTCGCGTTGTTGCATTACTTCATGAAATCCGGGCTGAACGGCGATGAGACGGATATTCAGGGGATTTTCACTCCGGCCTCCAACCGCTTCAGCGCCAGCGGCAAGCTGGAACAGGAAATTGGCATGACCTGTGCGATCTGGCAGCATCGACCGACCAGCACCGGCCATGTCCGGGCGTTGTCGCCGGACATCACCGTGCTGCCCGAGGTCCAGCCGAATTACCTTGCGGATGAAATCGACCGCCATGTCCTGATATCCGCCTGCCGCCAGACCCGGGCCATCCTCCGCTCGGCGGCCATGAAGCCGTTCTTCCTGCGCGAGACCGGCCCCTCTGCCGGAGCCGAGACGGATGATGAATGGCTTTCCTTTGCGCGCGAAACCGGATCAACGGTCTTCCATCCCTGCTCAACATTGCGCATGGGGCCGCGCAGCAATGGGAACGCCGTGGTCGGCCATGACCTGAAGGTGCATGGACTGGCCGGACTTCGGGTGGCGGATTCGTCGATCATGCCCGATATCCCTTCGGCCAATACCGCCGCTTCGGCTATGGTCATCGGTGCGAAGGCCGCAAAGCTGATTACTAAACGCTGAGGTTGCAGGTCAGGCGGGCGCGGTCGCCCGCCTGATCGCCAAGTCATTTCAGCAAGGCGACAAGCTCGTCCAGGATCGCTGCCGGATCCTCGATGCCTGCCTTTGCTGCGGCATCGCGCCAGTCCTGATATACCTGCTCGTTTTCCTTGCGCAGCGTGGCCATCAGTTCCGCAGATGCGGTCTCGGCGGTGGCGCCTGCGGCGACAAGTCCTTCTCTGGCTTCGTTCTCGCCTTGCATGAGCGCCTCGCCGATCTGTCGCGCAAGCACCGTCCCGGAGATTTCCATGATCGCGTCGCGGTCAGCCGGGTCGATCTTTTCCCACGCGTCGCGATTGACCAGCAGCGCCCAGCTTGCCTGTCCCAGACCGCCTTCGATCAGGGTGAAATGCCGCAGATAATCGCTCAGCCCGAAGGTTCGCGTGCTTTCGAATCCAAAAACCGCCCCGTCGATGATCCCGCCCGACGCCATGGAAAAGACCTCGGCGACCGTGGCAGAGACCGGAGCGGCCTTCAGGCTGGACAGAAGCGCCGATGTGGGGCGGTTCGAGATGTAAAGCTTGCGCCCGGCAATCTCGTCCGCCGATAGCAGGGGCTTCCGCATTGCGGCGAGTTGCGCAGGAATGCCGACGAACACAGTCAGGGGAACAGCGTTTTCGAACATGTCATGATGCGCGAAATGGCGCTCGTAGATCTCAGCCGCCGCCTCCGAAAGGGCTGCCGCATCCTCGGACAGCAGCGGCAACGAAAACATGTCCAGCATCGGATAGCGCCCCGGAGTATAGCCGGCGACGATGAGGCTCATGTCCACCAGCCCGGTGCTGACCGCGTCGGCTTGGTCTCGTGGCGTGCCGACCGCGGCGGCACGCGGCTCGATCCGTACGCGACCTTCGGTGACTTCGCTCACTCGCTCGAACCATGGAAAAATCGCATCGTTGGCGCCGTAAGTGGCAGGGTTCCATGGCGAATAGCTGAGCACCGTCTCGGCTTGTGCAGGTTGGACGCTTAAGGTGGACAAAAGGCCGGCCACCAGGACCAGCCCACGAAAAACGTTTGATGTCATTGAACTTTCCTCCCTCGGTCGTGAGACACCTGCTGGTGTCATGATCCGTGGTCGGATAGTAGCGGGCCGGCCGCAAACCAGTGATACAAAGATCATTCTTCCCCAGATGAACTTCCTCTATCGAGCGCCGGAAGGGGGCTATCGCGACGAGATCGGTGTCTCTGGCGGGCGTGCCTGATATATGACATGCGGGAGGAAGGTTTGCATTGGGCACATTTGGTGGGGGAAGGTGATAGGATATGAGTGATTTCGACAAGGATCTCGAATTCGTCTTCTCGATCGCAGACATCTTGCGCTACAAACGCGCGGGTTTCGCAAAGGATATTGCAAGGGTTGCCCCTGAATTGACACCTGGTGCTGCGCGAATCCTGGTCTTTGCCGGCAGGGACGCGCCGATTTCCCAAGTTGCCCTCGCCCGCCGCACCAGTCTGGAGCCGATGACTATCTCCGGTTTCGTTGGCTTCCTGGAAAGGCAGGGCTTCATCACCCGGACAGCTGCCCCCGAGGATCGGCGCAGCAAGATCATCAGGCTGACCGAAAAGGGTGAGGATTGCGTCGCGAGGATCCTTGTCTGCATGCGACGTTCCGAAGCCATGAGCAAGGCGACGGTAAGCGAGGTGGAATGGCAATGCACTCTGCAGGTCCTGGATCGCGTTCGCCGTCAGCTTTCCGAAGCCGAGGAAGGCGATGCCATGGAGGATCGGTCCAGTGGCGCCAAGCAATCGATCAACTGACCGCGCGCAGCTTTGCCGCCCGCTGGCGTGCATCGGGCAGCGGAAGGAAAAGATCGCTATATTCGTTGATCATGTCCTTGGCGTTCTGACGCGCCGAGTCGAGGAACGCGGCCATCGACGAGGTGATTTCCTCGGCCCGCCATGCGAGCGAGAAGGATATATGCGCCGCGGCACTGTCTATGGGAATGAACCTGACCCCGCGAGGTTGCAGCAGACGCATCGTCGAGGGCACGATCGCCGATCCGAGTCCGGCAGCGACCATGCAAATCGAGGTATGCATGTCGGAAACCTCGGTCATGATGTGGGGTTTCAGTTCTTCCTGTTCGAAAATATTGAGAATACGGTCGGCATATCCTCGGATCGGAGTGCGCGACACGGCGATCAGCGGTAACTGGCTGACCCGATCCACGGTCAGGCCGGATTCCGCGAGAAGAGCGCTTTTCTCATGCACGGCCAGTATCAGCCTTTCGCGGAAAAGCTGCTCGGTCACGATCTCGCGGTCATACAGGTTGCCGCGCAGGATTCCGATTTCGATCTTGCCTTCCCTCAATGCGCTTATCTGCTGGTCGATCGTCATTTCTTGGATCGACACTTCGGTGCGCGGCTCGATCGTGCGGAACAGCCGAAGCGTCTCGGGCATGAATGCATAGATCGAGGAATAGACCGCCCCGATGGACAGTTTGGCATTGGCCCCGCGCTCGGCGGCGCGAACTGCAGCAACAGCAGCCGATGCTGCGTTGAGAACACGATGAGCATGTTCGACAAGGATCAGACCGGCACTGGTGAGCTCGACTTTCCGCTTCTCGCGTCTGAACAGGGGGGTGCCGAGTTCCGCCTCCAATGCCATGATCTGCTGACTGAGCGGCGGCTGAGCGATATTCACCTTGGCCGCGGCACGGGTGAAATTCAGTTCCTCTGCGACTGCGAGGAAATAACGCAGCTGCTTCATGTTCATGTGTAATTCCTCCCCTGCTGGCCGCGCCGCCTCCTCCGCCGCGCGACTGGCTTGCCATCTCCATGGCACAATATGTAAGGCTACCTTATTTTTTTCTTTTCACAAGGCCCTTCCGTTGAGCGGCCGAGCTTATAGGTTGGCGGAATCAAGACGAAATTCCTATGGATGTAGGCGGCAACCATCTAAGTTCATTATGTTTTTGATGAAGTTGAGACGAATTTGATATCGCTTCCTAGCCTGAGCATCGGTCACAATGATATGAAAAAGCAATTGTTCCATAGGAAAAGCATCGGCTGTGATGCCGGAAGGAGTCCGCAACTGATGGGCGTGGGTGGGCTCTGTTGCACAAATCCCGTGTGGGATTCATCTCATGAATCCAGCGTGGTAGCTGGGATACATGAGCAGACCTACACCCCCGACCTACAGGACCAGGAACTGGCCAGCCTACAATGAAGCGCTCAAGCGCCGCGGCTCGCTGACGATCTGGTTCGATCCCGAGATGAGCTGGGATGCCGCGCCGACAGGTAGGCGTGGCCGCCAGCAGACCTACAGCGATGCCGCCATCCAGACATGCCTTTCGATGAAGGTGCTGTTCGGCATGGCGCTTCGG
>NZ_AZVA01000040.1:0-30522 GCF_000513975.1 Paracoccus sp. J55 | reverse complement strand
CGATGAATGGACGGAAACCTTCGGTTCCGAGCGTCTCACCGGCGCGCTGCTCGACCGACTGACCCACCACGTCAACATCATCGAGATGAACGGCGAAAGCTATCGCCTCGCCAACAGCACAGCCCGTAAACAGCGCTGATCACCATAAAATATCTACCCACGATTGGCCCTAAGGGGCCAGTGCGCCATGGCTCGCGCCAGCTATGTGGCCAGCGCGCGCGCCATGGCGCACCCCCCAACTGGCCGGACTTTACGCCGCCGCCCCGGCCGACTTTTGCTCCGCCGTTGACAGACATGGCAATTGTCGAGGATCGAATTGTTCGGGCCATAGGCCTTCTCGATCTGATTGAGCGACTGGGCGATCAGGAAGGACTTGATGCCGTAGCCGGCCATGAAGGCCAGGGCGGATTCGAAGAAATCCAGCCGCCCCAATGCCGGGAACTCGTCGAGCAGCATCAGCACCCGATGCCTGCGGTCCTTCGTGTGCAGATCCTCGGTCAGCCGCCGGCCGATCTGGTTCAGCACCAGCCGGATCAGCGGCTTGGTGCGCGAGATGTCCGAGGGCGGCACCACCAGATAGAGCGTCGAAGGTTTTCCGGCCGCGATCAGATCGGCGATGCGCCAGTCGCAACGGCTGGTGACCTGCGCCACCACCGGATCGCGATAGAGGCCGAGAAAGGACATGGCGGTCGAGAGCACGCCGGAGCGTTCGTTCTCGGACTTGTTGAGCAGTTCCCGCGCGGCGCTGGCGATGACCGGATGCGGCCCGGCCTCGCCCAGATGCGGGGTCTTCATCATCGCCGCCAGCGTCGCCTCGATCGAACGCCGGGGATCGGAGAGAAAGGCTGCGACACGGGCCAGGGTCTTGTCCTGCTCGGCATAGAGCACATGCAGGATGACGCCGACCAGCAGGGCATGGCTGGTCTTTTCCCAATGGTTGCGCTTTTCCAGCGAGCCTTCCGGATCGACCAGGATATCGGCGATGTTCTGGACGTCGCGCACCTCCCATTCGCCGCGCCGCACCTCCAGCAGCGGGTTGTAGGCCGAGGAAGCCGCATTGGTCGGGTCGAAGAGCAGCACCCGACCGTACCGCGCCCTGAACCCGGCGGTGAGCTGCCAGTTCTCGCCCTTGATGTCGTGGACGATGGCCGAGCCGGGCCAGGTCAGCAGCGTCGGCACCACCAGCCCGACGCCCTTGCCGGATCGGGTCGGCGCGAAGCAGAGCACATGCTCCGGCCCGTCGTGACGCAGATAGTCCTGATCGTAGCGGCCGAGCACGACCCCATCTGGACCGAGCAGTCCCGCCCGCTCGATCTCGGGCCGCCCCGCCCATCGGGCCGAGCCGTAGGTGTCGACATCGGCGGCCTCGCGGGCGCGCATCACCGACAGGGTGATGGCGGTGCCGATGGCGAGGAAGCCGCCCGAGGCAGCGATAACGCCGCCCTCGACAAAGATGCGCGGGGCATAGGCGTCGTAGAAATACCACCACCAGAGCAGCGCCGGCGGGTAATAGACCGGGATGCCCCAGAGATCGAACCAGGGCGGGCCGAGTTGGGGCTGGAAGCCGAGCCGCCAGGCCGTCCATTGCGTGCCGGACCAGACCGAGACCAGCACGATCAGGAAGACCACGCTGATCTGGCCCCAGAGGATCTTCGTGCCGGACAAGGTGGTTCCAGCCTCCATGCAGGTATCCGATAGATCGAGGAAAACCCAGCCAACACAGGTTGCAACAGCTATCCGTGAGCCGTTCGCAGCCCGTCGCAGAGCAGCGTAAAAATACCGGCAGGCAGCGGCGCGCAGGCTTCCTGCGCTGCATCGCAATCGGCACCTGATGATGCTATATTCGATGTATCGCTTTCGGAGGCATCATCATGCGCACGACCCTCAATCTCGACGACGAGTTGCTCCGGCAAGCCCGTGACCTCACCGGCATCGGCGAGAAGGCCGTCCTGGTGCGCGAGGGGCTGAAGGCTCTGATCGAGCGCGAGAGCGCCCGACGGCTCGCCCTGCTCGGCGGCAGCGACAAACGCGCAGCGGTTGCCTCACGCCGGCAGCCGTCGCCGTGATCCTCGTCGATACCTCGATCTGGATCGACCACCTGCGCGCGGGCGATGCGGAACTGGCCGATCTGCTGAATGCCGGGATGGTGCTGGCGCATCCCTTCGTCATCGGCGAACTGGCGCTCGGCAGTCTCAAGGACCGGGAAACCGTCATCGCCGCGATGCAGGGACTGCCGCAAGCGCCGATGGCCAGCCATGCCGAGGTGATGGCGCTGATCGAGGCGCGGCGGCTTTTCAGCCTCGGCATCGGCTATGTCGATGCGCATCTGATCGCCGCCACCCTGCTCGCCCCCGGCACGACTCTCTGGACCTGCGACCGGCGGTTGAGCGCGGCAGCAAAACGCATCGACCTTCTCCCGAAAGGATGACCCATGCCCCTGATCGATCCCGAACGCTCGCTGCTTTTGCTGATCGACTTCCAGGCCCGCCTGATGCCCGCTATGCACGAGGCCGAAGCTGCCCTGCGCAATGCCGGCCGGCTTCTGGAGGCGGCCTGGATGCTGGGCGTTCCAAGCCTGCTGACCGAGCAGAACCCGAAAGGCCTGGGGCCGACCGTCGAACAATTGCCCACCCGCGATGCCCCCGTGGTGGCGAAGCAATCCTTCGGGGCCTGTGGCGAGGAAGGTTTCGCGGATCGCATTCCTGCGAATGCGCAGGTGATCGTCGCAGGCTGGGAAGCGCATGTCTGCGTGCTGCAGACGGTGCTGGGACTGCTGGAAACTGGGCGTCAGGTCCATGTGGTGGCCGATGCGATCGGATCGCGGCAGCCGGAGAGCAAGGAGACGGCAATCCGCCGGATGGAGCGGCACGGGGCCGAGATCGTCACCACCGAAATGGTGCTGTTCGAATGGCTGCGCACGGCGAAGCACCCCCGTTTCCGCGAGGTGGCGGCGTTGATCCGATAGAGTGGCATTCAGAAATACAGGCGCATACGGTCGACAACCGGCCAACGCAGCGGCAGCCAAGCCAAGCTGCTAGGCGGGCAGTTCCTTCAGCGGATTGGCATAGGGCACGCCGAGCGGTGCGAAATGCCGCTCGTTGGCGGTCAACACGGTCAGACCGTGCGCGGCGGCCGTCGCGGCGATGGCGATGTCCTCGAAGCCCGGATCATGGGCGCGCGCCCGGTCGAGGATCACCCCGGCCTGACGGGCCTCCTCGATGCCGAAGGGCAGGATCCGGTTGCCATAGAAATGCTCGACGGCGGCAAGCCATCGGCGCAGCGCCGGGGCCTTGCTGCTGGCGCCGATCCTGACCGCGCGGGCGATACCGGCCTCGATCTCGGCGATGGTGATGGCCGAGAGATGGAGCCGGTCGCTATGGGCGCGCATCCAGGCCGCGAGAGCCTGGGCATCGGCGTCTCGCCTCGTCGGCGCAGAGGCCGAGAGAATATTGGTATCGAGCAGGTACAAGTTTCAGAGGCCCGTATCCCGCAGCGCGCGCGCCGGCTTGCGGGCGCGTTCGGGAATGTCCTCGGGCTCTCCGGGGAAGGCCAGCAGCAGATCGGCGAAATCCGGCACCCGGGAAATGCGCTGCCATTCCTCGAAGGAGAGCAGTACCGCTTCCTTGCGGCCATGCCGGGTGATGACCGTGGGTTCCC
The DNA here is from genome assembly GCF_000513975.1 of Paracoccus sp. J55. Lineage (NCBI taxonomy): Bacteria > Pseudomonadati > Pseudomonadota > Alphaproteobacteria > Rhodobacterales > Paracoccaceae > Paracoccus > Paracoccus sp. J55. Next base: position 26,865 of record NZ_AZVA01000040.1, on the reverse strand, counting down.
CGGCCACGGCCTGATCGACCACGGCCGAGAGCGTCGCCTTCGCATCCCTGAGCTGGAGTTCCTTCATGGCCGATTCTCGCGATGACTATCTGTAGTCATATAAGATTGCTGTACAGACCGTCAAGGCAGGCGCGGCCGCATCCCTGCCCTGAAGGGCTGGACCTTCCCGATGACCGTCACAGCCCGAGGCCGCGCTTGCGGCCGAAGCTCCAGTCCACACCACCATCCGCACGGGCGACGCCGGAAACATGCCGGTCGAGCTGCCGTTCGAGCGAGGGCGTCCAGGGCACCAGCTTGAAACCCAGCCCGTCATCGATCATGGCGAAGCGGCCCGAAGCCAGGGCGAAGCGCCGGCGATAGGTGCCCGCAATGGTATCACCACCGGCTGCGCGGTCGAAGAGCAGGCCAGTCTCGGCGGCAAGCTTTTCGGCCAGCGCACCGATCTCTCGCTCGTGCAACCGGTCGAGCAGCCGGCGTGCGAAGACGACGCGGCTGCCCTGCCGTTTGGCCAGGCCCTCCTCGATCAGGTATTCCGCACGCCGCTGCATCGCCTGGCGCACCTCGATGCCGAAACCGGCCTCCGACAGCGTCGCAGGATCGCGGGCCACCGCCTGGCGGTCGAGCCAGGTCGCGCCGCTGGCGGTGACCTGGGCGCGGATATCGAGATCGGAGCGGACAGCCAGCGCGTTGCGGCGCTCGCCCCGCGCATCCTCGTAGGAGCGCAACTCGACGATGGATCCAGGCGCACTGTCGCCGGCGGCGTCGAAATGCGGCAGCCGGACATGATGGGTGCGGCCATCGACGCCGTCGATCACCGCATAGGCGCTGCCCTTCAACTCGTCGTCATGGCCGCGCTCGACCAGCCGGCCGAGGATAGGGCCATCGGTCTCCTCGCTGGCGAAGACATAGTCCGAGAGGCCGCGCTCTATCCCCTGCCCCGACAGCGCCCGATGGATGCGTTTGATGACGTCGCCGCGCTCGCCGAGGTCCCGCAGGACGGTCTCGGCCTCGCGCCGGATCATCCATTGCGCCTGCCCGACCTGATCGGCCAGGCCGAGACGTTCCAGATGCCGCAGCCGGCCGACCTTCTGCGGCAGGTAATCGTCGCGCTGAGCGTCGATGGCCGGGGCCATGTCGATGATGCCGGTCTTGCCGGCGTCGCGGAGAAGCTGGCGGTCGAGCGCAGTCCAGCGTTCCGCCTCGACCTGCCGCATCAGGCTGCGGCGGATCTCGTGGTGATGGCGCGGCCCCAGTTCCCGGGTGATCAGGTCCTGCGCCCGGTCGCGCAATCCTTCGCGGATGTAGTCGCGGGAGATGACCAGGTCCTTGCCGTCGTCGGCCCGGCCCCGCAGGATGACATGGACATGGGGATTGTCGGTGTTCCAGTGATCGACGGCGATCCAGTCCAGCTCCGTGCCGAGATCATTTTCCGCCTGCGCCATCAACTCCCGGGTGAACCGCTTCAGGTCCGCCATGTCGGCGGCATCCTCGGGCGAGACGATAAAGCGGAAATGATGGCGGTCGTCCTCGCTGCGCTCGGCGAAGTCCTTGATGTCGGCATCGTCGGTGTGTGGATCGAACATCCGCGCCTTTTCCCCGCCGCGGGTGACGCCGTCGCGGCTGAGATAGCCCAGATGCCGCGGCAGCGCCGCGACCTGCCCAACTTTGCGCACCACCCGGACCTTGACGGTGCAGAGCCGCGTGCGGCGGGTGATCAGCCTGTTGGCGCAGACGGCGGCGGTTCGGCCCCGACCAAAACGCGAGGCACCCGGCGACACGATCTTGCCGCTGCGCGAAACGCGCCCGCCGGCCTTCTGGGCGGCGGCCAGCGCCTGGACGACGAAAGGCCGGGCGCGCTGGCTGCGGCTGGAGCGGATGCGCCCTGGACGAATGCGGAAATCGTCCTCGCTGCTCATGGCCGGATCTCCTGCGAGGTGCGGGATTCGCTCAAGGACCTGCATAATCCGGAGAGCTGCGAGGTGCGGATCGGCGCCGCGATGTGCGGAAAAGCCTCGAAAACCCGGCAAACACCCCCGACCGCCCGGCCCGCACATCGCGGGCTTTTATCTTGCATGTTTTTCAAGGGCGGCGTGGCCCCAAGGGCCGCGCCGCCCGTTCCTGCGCTGGGATACGCCGCAGTGCGATTTCCGCAATTGGGACTCATGAGGCCCCTCCCGGACGGGAGCGCCCCCGGCGGGCACTGTCCGGCTGAAGAAAATCCGGTAGCGGATCCTCCGGCAGGGTGAACTTCCGCTGCCATGAGTGCCATGCCGCGGTGACGGCGCCGGTGCCGGGAAACAGGTCGTCGAGCGTGTCCTCGGGCCGCGCGGCGACCATCTCGAAGCACCAGTGACAGACGGCTTCCGGCTTGGCGCCGGTCAACCCGCGACGCAGGGTGATGCTCTCCTGGATCCAGTCGCGCAGCACCAGCCGCTTGCTGACCACGGGTTTGCGGGCGGCTTTGACGATCACCGGCTCCCAGGCCCAGGCGACCGGGACATTGCGCTTGAAGGCGGCGAATCCCTTCACCCAGGCCATCCAGCGGGCGCCGGTCGGCTCGACCAGCGGCGCGAGAACGGCGATGGAACGCGGTGTCGCGGCGGCATGCAGGATCCAGCCGTCATAGTCCCGTTCGAGCCGTGCGATCAGCGCCGCATGATCGACTTCGCCGGCGTAATCCGGTTGGTCGCGGTAAAGATGCGCGCAGCCGATATAGGGCGGGTCCGCATAGGCAATCTTCATGAGTTGTGCCCTCCCGCAAGATAGGCAGAGAGGCGTCGGGAATGATTTTTCATTGTGCTGCTTCCGCGTCGGATCGGCGCATGAACAGGCTATCGGATTGCGGCGCGCGGGCGTCTGAAGCGGTGTCGGACCGTTCGGCAGGCGGTTCCGGATCGGCAGCCAATGCGCCATCGTACTGCGGTTGTTCTGCAGCGGACCGGCGCACGAACAGACCGCCGGGCTGGGGTCGTTCCGCATCCGGGCCGTCGATCATGCTGCCGGCGAAGAGCGGGGCCTCGCGCCAGTCGGTTGGCGGCGCGGCGGCGAAACCGGTGCCGGGCAGCGGCTCGCCGCCGAGCAGCGGCGCCAGCGCGGCGACATAGGCGCGGGTCTCGGCCGGCAGGGTCCGGCCTGAGACCAGGTATTCGTCGTAGCGTCCCGGCCCGGCATTGTAGGCCGCCAGCATGCCGGCGACATTGCCGTAGCGGTCGTGCATCTCGCGCAGATAGGTGGCGCCGGCAAAAATGTTGTCGCGCGGCTCGAACGGATCGTTGCCGAGACCATGTTTGGCGCGTAGCGCCGCCCATGTCTCCGGCATGATCTGCATCAGCCCGATGGCACCTTTCGGCGAGACGGCCTGCGGATTGCCGCGGCTTTCGACATGCCGCACGGCGCGGATCCAGTGCGCCGGAATGCCGAAGCGCAGCGAGGCTTCCACGACGTGGGACGCGAAGGGATCGTGGGTCTGTTGCGCGAGCGGCTGCACGGTCTGCGCCAGCGGGCCGGCAACTGGAGCGGCGGCAAAGACCAGGCCGGAAAGAAGAAGGACGGCGATGCCGCGGGCGGTGCAAGCCCGCCCGTCGGTAAATGGATGGCAGAAAACCGGCATGGCTCAGTCCCGCTCGTCACGCTTTCTGGGGCGCGACCAGTGCAGGCCCCAGGTCCGGCCCTGCTCGTCGGACTGGAACAGCCGGGCGCGGATCGGCTGCATGAGGGCGGGATCGTCGATTGCGACCGAGATGTAGGTTCCGGCCTTCTCGCCGCTATGGGTCCAGCCGGCGCCGATCTCCGGGCCGTCCTCGCCGTCGAGATGGATCCGGTAATCCGGGGCGTTCTCGACATCGGCATTGTGCGTCGGCACGAAGACCAGTGCGAGGTCGAGCGTGACGGTGCGGATGCGGCCTTCGTAGCCGGCTTGCGTGCGGGTGAATTCACCGATCTGTGGCATGTTATCTCTCCGTGGCTTGGTGGTGAATGGTGGGATCAGGGGCCGTTTCCGCCCCAGTTGCGGGCCGGCGGAAGCGGCCGTCGCCCGCCGCATCGGTCCAGAGCGGGACAATGCGGGCGGTGATGCTGGTGACCGGGAGCGGGCTGAAATAGCGGCCGTCGAGACTGTCCTCGGCCTCCCGGTTCATGAGAAAGACCTCGCCCCCGGCAAGCAGCCGGCAGCCCTGCCAGACCGGCAGCGACCGGCCGAGGAGGTCGCGATCGCGTGCTTGGCCGAGGACCTGGCCGTCGACGGTGATCGTCGTGCCGATGCGGCAGACCCGTGTGCCGGAAAGCGCGGCGACGCGCTTCAGCAGCGGCACGCCGGAGGCGATATAGCCGCGGGCGGTGATGAACTGCGCCAGCGGTTCGGGCGGCGTAACCGCGACCAGATCGCCGAGGGCGAGGCTGGTCGGGGGCTCAAGACGATAGAGCCCGATGGGGATGCTGGCGGACGCGTTCCAGATCAATCGGGGCGGGATCTCGGTGACGGAGATGCCGATGACCAGCACGGCGAGGCCGGTTGCGGCGAGATAGGTTGCGCGGGTTTTGCGGATCATGACGCGCCTTCGCAATCCGCAGGATCGTCGGTGGGTGCGTCGTCGGCGGCAGCACCGTCCGCCTGATCGGCAGCATACCTGCCGGCAGCATCATCACCTGCCCTCGGGCCTGCGGACACATCATCGCCGGCACTCGCATCTCCCGCCGATGCGCCGCCGAGGACCGCGTTCAGCGCGATCTCGCTGCACAGGATGGCGCGGCCGATGGCCTCGGGGGTCTGCGGCACCACCGCGTCGCCGAAGGCCTCGACGATCAGGCTGGCCGCAGATGTCCCTTTGCGACCGCCGAGCGCAAGGCGCGTGCGAGCCAGCCAGGCGGAAATCCCATCATCCACCCATAGGTGATGGGCAATGCGGCCGTTCCAGTCAGGCCATGGCTCCGCAAGATCGCCGCCAGTGCCCGCGCCCCGGCCCATTTGTCCGGCGCCCGGTCGGTCATCGCGTCCATGGTCGGGGATTTCCGGCGGTCGTAGGCCGGGCTCCAGCCGTCCATGCGGCTGTCCCGCTTGGTCGGCGTCGGCAGGATCTCGGGGGCCTGTAGCATCCCCGCATGGCGGCTGTTGTGCCTCTGCAGCTGGCTCAGCAGATCGCCCCGGCCACCCCGATCCGCATCCGTCTTGCGCGGCGTGGCGAGGATCATCCGCAGCGGATATGTCGATCCCGCGCCGCCGCCGGCGCCGTCCTTCTTCCCGTCCGAGGCCATCGGTGTCGGCAGCGGACGGTTGCGGAACAGGTCGGAGAGACCCGACTCCTTCATCGCCTTCCGTGCCGCCGATCCGCCCTCCATCCGCAAGCCGCCCTGCCGGGATTGCGACACGGGCGTGGGCAAGCTGCTGCGGGTCGCAGCCGATGAGCCAGGACCGCTTGCGGACGTGGTTGGCGCCGATATCCGCAGCACCCACCACGCACGGCCAGCAGGCGTAGCCGAGCGCTTCCAGCGCATCGAGCAGCCGGTCGGCACCGCGAGTTCGGAGATTGCTGCTGTTCTCAAAAGCGAACCAGCGAGGGCGGCACTCTCCGACCAGGCGGACGGCTTCGAGGTAGAGGCCCGAGCGTTCGCCCTCGATGCCCTTGCCCTTCGTGTTGGCGCTGCTGATGTCCTGGCAGGGCGGCGAGCCGACGATGATCTCCGGCAAACATCCGAGGTCGGAAACAAGTCGAGCTGCCGTGAGGTCGCGGATATCGGCGTAGAGTCTGACATGCGGGAAATTCTCCGAATGGAGGATGCGCCGCCATGCGATTATCTCGCAGGCGGCGATGGTGACAAAGCCCGCCCGATGCAGGCCGAGCGACCAGCCGCCCGCGGCGCCGCTGAACAGGTCGAGTACGCGCAACGGCAGGGAAAGGTGGGTGCGACGGGCGCTCATACGCCCACCTTCCGGCGCTTCAGCCATGCGGCATGCTGGGCCCTGGTGTAGGTGCGGAACGGCTCTCCCGCCGCAATGCGGTTGTGGACATGCCGCCAGTGCTCGGGCGAGACGGTGCTGGGATCGATGCCCAGCGCCTCGACGGCATCCACCGCCTGCAGCACCCGCTCGACCTTCGGCCAGCCGCTGATCCGCAGCAGGATCTCGGCGCCCGGACGGACGCAGGGCAGCGTCTGGAACGGCTCGCGCGGCCCGACGGCCCGCAGGATGTCGAGACGCGAGACCACGGTGCCGTACTCGTTGCCCGCCCAGCGCACCAGCGCGAAGATGCTGCCGGGCGCGAAGCCGAGGGTCCGGCGCTGGCTGTCGATCCGGTGTTCGGAGCTGGGTCGTCCGAAGCGCAGCCAGTGCTCGACCCGCTTCTCTTGCCAGATCAGGTCAACAAGGGTGAGGGTGGGGTTCTCTGCGGTCTCAAGGCCATTTTCACCGAATGGAACGATCCTGTCCGTCATGACGGCCACCGCGACATCCGATCGGCAGACAAGCGCATCGGGGCGGAGGATATCGTAGGTGCTCGCAGCGGATCGTGGTATCGTCGTGAAAAGCGGATGCATGCTCCTGGGCACGACGGCGGATGCGCGAGCGGGGTCATTCTCCGTCCCCTTCCGACCCGCGCCGGGTCCGAGAATGAGGGGCCGTATCGGCGCCCGAGCGGGGGTTATCCACCGCCCGGCGCGCCCCTACCATGTTAGAGTCTTTTAAGTTAGATAAGTTACGGGCCGGATTCCGTTCGTCGGACCAAAGGCTTGACTGCCCCTGGCACGCCCGAAGTCCCGATATCGGCACGCCTGAAGTCCCGATACCGCCCACAGTTTCGACGCCCGAAGTCCCGATACCGCTCACCGAGTTATCCACAGGCGACTGTGGGTAACTCGCAGGAAGGATCCGCAGCATCTCGACGTGATCGACGCGCTCGATCCGCAGCCGGTATCCGGGCAGAGACTGGCGGGCAGCGATGCGGCGAATGTCGCAGGCAAAATCGGCGGGCTTGGCCAGACTGCCCGACTTCGCATGCAGATGCAGGATATCGAAGCACCAGCCCTGCGGCTGACGGCCGGCATGCTTGCGGGCCACGCGGTAGAGCCAGCGCTCGATGCCGCCCTTGAGCCGGAAATAGGCCGGGTCGATGGTCAGCACCAGCGAGCGGTCGAGCACGCCGCGATAGAACCACTCGGGCAGCACGAATTCCATGCCCTCGACCCGGCCCCCGGCTGTCGTCATCTCTTCCCACTCGCCGATCCAGGAGAATTGGTGTCGGCGCCAGTGCTCGCCATGCCGGATCGTGGTCCGGATCACCGTCGACTGCAGCCGCGCCAACGTGCCTTTCAGCAGGCGATAGTCGCGGGCGCCGGTCTGGCGGCCGATGGCGGTCAGGAGCTGGTAGGGGGTGAAACGCAGGAAGCGCGAGGTTTGCAGCCCGGCGTTCTCGGCATCGACGATCTGGCTGGCGGCCCAGATCAGCACGTCGGCATCCCAGATGGTCGCCATGCCGTGCTCGGGAAAGCCCTGGACATGGACCTGGACACCGCCGGATTCATAGTGAATGGGCGTCAGGCGCTTGGTCTTTGCGAGCGAGAAGAACGGACGTTCCATCAGATCGCGCTGATCGCGCGGGCGGACCTCGCCGCCCGTGCCCGTCACCACGAAGGGGCTGAGGCGGCGGCGCTCGCCGGAAAGACGGGTGCGGCGGGACGTTCTCATCGCTGCCCCCTCAGCGCCGGTAGCGGCCGGCATGGGCCGGCGGCGCCACGGCATGGCGCTTGGCGGGCAGCACCGTGCCGCGCGGATCGGAGGTCGAGGTGACGGCGCCGCGCTCGGCCCAGGCCTGCAGGTCGTCGACGGCATAGACCACGCGGCCGCCGAGCTTGTGGAAGACCGGGCCGGTGCCGAAGCTGCGGTGTTTTTCCAACGTCCGGCCGGAGAGGCCGAGGAAATACGCGGCTTCCGGTGTGCGCAGGAAGCGCGGCGGCAGGTCGGTAAGATCGGGCTTCATCGTCGGGCCTCCGTGCGGTTCGCGGGGCCGCTGGCGAGCAGCGGCGTATGGAGGACAGGGTGACGGAGAAGAAACGGCAGGAGGGAGTGTGAAGTTGAAGGTGCTGAAATCTCACTCCCTGCCCGACTCCCGGACCGGATCCTTGACGCAGACACAGTCGCGCCTTACTTTTCTCCTTACCAACGGAAAGGACCGCCCCCATGCCCACGGCCACCATCACGACGAAAGGCCAGATCACCATCCCGCAGAAGGTCCGGATCGACATGGGGCTGACGCCCGGCGACCGGGTGGATTTCGTGCGCATGGACGACGGCCATTACGCGGTCGTGCCCGCCTCGCATTCGATCCGCGCGCTGAAGGGCATCGTGCCCCGGCCCGACAAACCGGTGAGTCTGGAAGACATGCAGGCGGCGATCCTGGGCGAAGCGACCGGCGAATGATCGGCATCGATACCAATGTGCTGGTGCGCTATCTGGCGCAGGACGACGCCGCACAGGCGGCCATCGCCACGGAGATCGTCGAGGGCTTTACACCGGAGGAACCCGGCTTCGTCTCGCAGGTGGTGCTGGTGGAAACCGTCTGGGTGCTGACGCGTGCCTATCGGATGACGCGCGAGGCCATCGCCGATGCCGTGGAGGTGCTGCTGCGGTCGCGCGAGTTGATCGTGGAGCACACGGAGGCCGGTTATCTGGCGCTGGCCACCTATCGCGCCACCAAGGCGGATTTCGCCGATGCGCTGATCGCGCATGGCGGGCGGCTGGAAGGCTGCAGCGAGACCGTGACCTTCGACCGCGGCGCCGCGAGCCATGCCGGCATGCGGCTGCTCGGATCCTGACAGGCAGCGGCAAGCCCAGCCGCCCCAACGAGGAGGGCGTTGCCGCCGGAGGGTTCATTCAAGCCCGAACTGTTTCGGATTGATCGCGCAAAGGCGCCTGCGGAAGACGGCGGGACCGCGCGTCCTTCCGACGACGCAGGATTACCGAGGTTCCATGCGGGCGGTTCCAGACGTCCAGCGACATCACGGCGTGCGCGGGCAAGGCGGGGTCGATAGGCGCCCCCTACCCGCACGCTGGTGAACCAGCAGCGAGCCCAGCCCCGAGATCGCGATCAACACCAGCCCCGCCAGTGATACGAGATCGGGCCAATCGCCGAAGACGACGATCCCCAGTGCCGTGGCCGAAATCAACTGGCTGTAGACCAGGGGCGCGATCAGGCTGGCCTCGGCCTTCCTGCTGGCCGTGACCAGCAGGAAGTTGCCCAGGGCCGAGCCGACGGCGCTGACCAGAAGAAGCGCAAGCAGGAGCATGTCCGGCGCGGGAAAATCGGCTTGCAGGCCGAAGGGCGTCAAGACGACAGCGCCGATCAACAGTTGCGAGATCAGCAGGAAGCGCGGCCGGAATGTTCCCGCCAGGGTACGGGTCATGACCAGATAGGCGCCGTAGAACGTCCCCGCCGCCAGGGCGAAAGCCATGCCGACGGAACTGCCGAAACCCGGCTTGACGACAAGCATCACGCCGGCGAAGCCGATCGCCAGCAAGAGGCTTCTCTGCGTCGATGGCCGTTCACCCAGGAACAGGATCGCCAGGACATAGGACACGACCGGGCCGACGAAGAAGGCTCCGAAGACATTGGCGATCGGTTCCGTCTTCAGGGCCGTCAGGATGCAGCATATCCCGCAGACGATGAACCCCGCCCTCAGCAGGACGCGCCAGGTCAGCAAGGCCGGCAGTTCCTGCCTGGTCAATCCGCTGAAGGGAAGCAGCATCAGCGCGGCCAGCAGAAACCGCGACCATGCCACGATGAACGGATCGACGCCCCCGCCGGTCAGCAGTTTGCCCGCCGTATCCCCGATGACCACGCAGGTCACCGCGATGAAGACTGTCGCGATCAGTCGTAGCAAATCCGGCGTATTGGTCATGATCGTTCTCGGGAAGCGGAATTGAGGCGGGCATCTGGCCCGGGGCAGACCTTGCGACGTTGCGCGAAGGATTGGAAGGCCACCATCCCGACAGCCCCGACAGCTACTTCCGCCGGCGCCGCCGCAGCAAGCGGCGATAGCCGCCGCCGATCATCGCGCGGGCGTCCCTGACGAAGCCCATGACGGCATCGCGCAGGGCTGACGTCTTCCAGGCCTCTGCGTGGACCCGGTCAGTGCCGTAGATCGCGCAGGCGATGTCGCGATAGCTCGCCCCGCTCATGCGCCCGTCGATCGCCTGCAGCATTTGACGTGCCCGTTGGCGCTGGCGTTCGGTCAAGCGCCGGTCCGGCGGCACGCTCCGCCGCATGAGAAAGCAGAGGAGGCGCGTGGCGGCCTCGATCCGGTCGAGCCCATCGGCATCGAGCGGGATGACGATTGCCAGCGGCCCGTATTCCTCGACACCCGCCAGCCGCAGCAGGTGCAGGCTTCGGCCATCACCGATGTCGCAGCGGAACCAGGTTCCGTCGGCATTCACCCGGGTATCAGCCGCTCTCAAAAGGTCGACCAGGTTGCCCTCAGCAGGCAGAACAGAGGGTAGCGCATCCAGCACGAGGCTGCCGGTCTCGCGGGACGGCAGCCAGTAGACCGGCGTATCCACGCAGGAAAGCCCCGGCCGGACCGGGAAACGTAAGCCCCCAGCGATTCCGGAACCGAAGGATGCCCGGCGCATCCATTGCCTCTTGCCGCGCGACGGCGCGATAGTCCTGCTGATAGTCCTCGTTGCGCCGCAGCCATTCCCAGGCGAGATCGGGCGCTGCAACTTCGTCGATGAAATCGTAGCTCGGCGAGGATCGCCACTTCGACAGGTCGGGTTTCATGTCCATACCCCCAGGTTGAAGCCATTTCTCGCGCGTTCAACCAAGGGTCGGGCTCATTTGTCTGCGCTAAAACCCCTTTCCGGGCAAGGGAGGGTGCGGCAGAGGCAAATCGGCGGATTTCTACTTGCGATCAGCGGCCGTCGCGCAACAGCAGCTTGTAGCCGTCTTTTTTCATCCAGCGCGCACGGGCGAGATGGCTGTCGTAGATCCTGCGCGCCCGTTCCGGCTCGCGCTCTGGATCGAGACCGAAGAGGATCTGGACGGCTTCGCGCCAGTCCGCTCCGTCGTCAGCGGAATCGTGCAGCCGCATATAGAGCTTCTGGTGCCGGCGGTCGTAATCGGTCAGTTCCGGGCCGGTCGGCACATCCTCCAGATAGTCTTTTTCCGTCACATCCCTCTCCCGTCCGGGCGGTGATCGCGATGTTTTCTCGCAGCAGCACTATTCCATGCCGGGCCACGTTCCACAACAAACCGTGTTCCACGCGACGGATCCTGCTCCGCATCGTTAATCAGGCACAGTCACCGGGCGCAACTCCGAATGCCTGCACATCGGAGCAAACACCTCGGCATCCGATTTGTAGAGAATACTCCGTGGTTGAATGCTCATCAAGTCACCGATCTGTTGGTGATGAAGATTCGGGAGATATTCGCGCACAATCTGCGGGCGGCGCGGCAAGCCAGAGGCTTGTCGCAGGAAGAGCTCGCGCATCGGGCGGATATCGATCGAACCTATATCAGCTCACTGGAGCGCCGCGTTTACGGCGCCAGCATCGATGTCGTGGATCGCCTGGCCTCGGTCCTGGAAATGGAAGCATCCGACCTGCTTAAGCGGCCTGCGGAAGGCAAACGGCTGCCATCTGCGGAGCCGCCAAAGCCAGACAAGTAGCCCGGAGCGACGCCGCTGCGTTTCCAGCGGGCACCTGCCTGCCGCACAAGCCGGACGCATGAGCCCGCAAGTCAATTTGCCTCGGCGGGATCTCTGGTCCCGGTGGAGGGTCAAGCGGGGCAAAACTCTCCGCTCGCGATCTGGATGGTCCAGCATTCGCCTTCATCGTCGGCCATCATCTGGATCTCGGTACGATCGGCGCTCAGGATCGCGTGCAACCCGCCTTTGGTGAAAATCTCCGGCTCGTCGGCCTCGGCGTCCCATCCGAGGCCCCATGCTTCCTGCACCGTTACCTTGCGGAATCGGCCCTCGGCAAAGGCGGTGGCGAGGGTCGCGGCATTGGCGAGGCGGCGGGCGGTCAGTTCGGCTGTGGTCATGTCCGTTTCTCCCGGTGGGGTGGTTTCCTGCTGCCGCAAGCCCCGCGACGGCGGGGCCAGATTGTCGGCGCCGGCGGCATCAGGCGCTTTCGATCTCGCTCGGGGTATCGAGGAGGAGGTCGGCGGCTTCGGTCATCGCCTGCAGGAGGATGATCTGGGCCAGTTCCTCGTCGGAGGTCTGCATCCATCCTCGGGTGATCCGCTCCAGTTCCTCGAGCCGGTGCGGGTCGCGGCGGATCAGGGCGTTGGCGGCTTCGGCCATCAGTTCGGTCACGGTGGTCGGGTGGTTCATGGTCGCTCTCCGATCTGTGCCCCGGTCCGATCCGGGCGCTTCTGCTGCCCCGACCCCTCGGGCGTTTCCGCCTGGGGCTGTGCGCTTCCGTCGGTGGGGTCAGATCAAGCCTGCCTTCTGAAGCCAGTTGGCGGTGTCAGGGGCGTCGGTTGCGCGGACAATGACCGTCAGGGTCATGCTGTCGCGGCTGGCGCGGGCCTTGACCCCGGTATCGGCGTCCATGCCCATCTCGATGTCCTCGAGATGGATGCGGCTCGCCAGGGGGTTGCCGGGGATGTTGATCTCGAATGTCGCGGTATGCATCGGGCTTGTCTCCGGTTTCCGGGACCGATCCATCCGGCCCCTTCCACCACCCCGGCCCCGCATTGCGGGGAGCATGGCACCGGTGGCTGGCGACCATGTTGGTGCCTTACGAATAGTTTAGCAAAAACAAGGCGCTAACGCAAGCCGATTGTGGCGTTTTCTCCATTATTTTCAGTCAGTTATCGGCATTTCAACTTTCTTCCGCAGCCGCCGAAACGCCCACGGGTGTCCACCCCGTTCGCCGGTGGACACCCGTTCCCTTCCGCTCCGAAGCTAAATACGCCCTTCGCGACCACGCGCCGACGATCACGCAAAGCTCATCGGTAGCGCTGTGAAGCAGCCTCGCTCCCCAGCCCCTTTTTTCCAAAGCCCCTGTTTCTTCTTCAGCGGAGAAGGATGGGGTCGGGGGAAGGCAGCAGGCTCCGCCGGAGGCTTCCCGGCCGGTCGATCCGGTCGGGAAGCCTTCTCTTGCCGGCGTGGCAAAGGCGCGATCCGCCGCAAACATGGAAAAACCCGGCGGCTGGAACCGCCGGGCTCTTGGGCCTCCCGTTCAGGAGGGAATGTCGTCTTCGTCGATGAACCGGCCCTCGTCCTCGCCGTCGGTCTCGGCCTGCGGCGCCCGGCTCAGGAAATCCACCGTCTCGGCGACGATTTCGCAGCCGTAGCGGTCCTGGCCTTCCGCATCCTGCCATTTCGTGTAGTGGATGCGGCTGCGCACCAGAACCTTCGTGCCGGATTCGCAATATTGCCGGATGGTCCGGCCCAGGCCGTTGAAGGCGACGATGCGGTGCCATTCCGCGTCCTCGACCCGATAGCCCTTCTCGTCGCGCACGACCCGGCCTTCCGAATAGCGCGGGCGCGAGGTGACCAGCTTGAAGCGGGTAACGTCGGTGCCGGTGCGGGTGGTGCGGGTCTCGGGGGCCTGGCGGATGGTGCCGGCGAGGATGACGATGTTCTGCATTGTAGGTCTCCGTTGCCTCACAGGAGGGACCATTCCCTCCGACGAGACCCGGCCAAGTCCGTTGGGAGGCACCTGCAACTGCCGCCCCCTTCGGGCGGCAGCTTGCCCGCAAGGCTTCGGAGTGGTGCGGGCAGCCGCGCCCTGCGCGGCAACACGGTCCGGAGCCTTGGGGGTTGCCGGTGAAAACCGCACGGAGTTAGGGGTTCGGACAGGCGGAGGGATTGGTGCGTCCGGGGGCATGACGGGGACATATCGCAGAACGGCGGCGTTCTCGCCGGTGCCGTCCTGTCGGCAAAGCCCCCGGAATCCGCACCTCCCGCGGCGGTGCCGCTTCGCTTCGGTTTGCTGGTCAGCCTCGCGCCCGCGCTATTCGGAAGGCCGGGTCGTTCGGGACGGGAAGGATCGGGCTGTCGGGTCGGGGGCGCGAGATGGCATGACTGCCACCTCATCGGTGCTGGGTTGGACCGTCCGGCGATACTGCGGGGCTGGCAGGAAGCGGGTCGCATCGCGGCGGGCATTCACGGCACGCAATGGCAGGATGCGGAGGGCAAGGATCGATATGGCAGCGGGGTCGGCGGCGATGCAGGATTTCCGCAGCCGGGTGTTGCCGGCCGAAAACAACGACGCGGGCCGGTTCATCAGCGATGACATTCCCCTTTGCGCTGGAGGTCGAGGGCTTGGTGGTGTCAACCGTTTGGTGTTTCCACGGGCGCAGCAGATCGCGGACGCAAGGCGGGACACCGGCACCGTTGACCGCCTGCGGCACCCGGCCTATCATTTGCCGGTCTGAAACAGGTTAGGCTCGGGAAGGTTGGCCCGCCCCCCGCGCCCTGCGGGTCCTTCCGTTGCTGGCGACGGCCCAAGACTATCAAGGCCCTGCGCGGTGCAGGCGCCGATAGAAAGGGCGTGACATGAAACCCAGGATTTCCGTTCTGACACTCGGCGTCGCCGATCTCGAACGATCGCTTTCCTTCTACCGCGACGGGCTTGGGCTGCCCACGAAAGGCATCGTCGGCCAGGAATTCGAGCATGGCGCGGTGGCGTTCTTCGATCTTTCCGGCGGGCTGAAACTTGCGCTCTGGGCACAGGCCGACATCTCCCACGATACCGGATTGCCGATGCGGCCGGTCAGTCCGACCGCCTTCACCATCGGCCACAATGTCATGCGGCGGGAAGAGGTCGATCAAATCATGGACGCTGCCGAACAGGCAGGGGCAGAGATCGTTAAACCTCCGCAGGACACGTTCTACGGCGGCTATGCCGGCTATTTCCGCGACCCCGACGGACATCTGTGGGAAATCGTCTGGAACCCGGACCTGCTTCCGACAGGCGATTGAGTAACCCCCGGAAGCCGCTGACCCCTCACTGGGGCCAGTGGCTCCCGGGACTCCTCGCAGCATCGCCTCTCCCCGCCCCCGGCGTGATCCGGCCGGGCTCCGATAGGGGTGGTCTCCGCCCGTCCGGATCACGCCGCGCCATTCGCGCCGTTCGCATCAGCCATTGGCGCGTCTGCCGATATCTTCGCCTTGTCTTGCGAGCCGGGCCATGCCCGGCGAGCGCGATTTTTTTGGGGGCGTGCGGCAGGGATCGGACGCGCGACGGCCGCCGATCCGATGGACCGGCGGCCGTGATGCTTTGGGCTAGTGTCGAATCCATGGCCGCAGCGGGCGCCAAGATTCACCCGTCCCTGCCGGGCGCCAGGTCAGACGGCGGCAGCGGAACGTGGCCCAGGCGTAAAGCAGCGGCTCCATGCCGTGCCACCAGTCGGCGGCGATGTCGCCGCAACGGCCTTCGAACAGCAGCTTGCCGCGCGCGGTATAAAGCCGGAACTCCACCGGCAGGGCATCGCCTTCTTCGGGTTTGCCTCGTGCGGGAACGCCGTCGGCATCCTCGCCCAGTCCGATGCAACCGCCGTGATGGTCCTTCGTCACAATCCAGCGCATATCAAAATCCTTTCCGTGAAGCTGTGGGGTGTGGCGCCCGCCCCGATGACGGGCACCTTGGGTCGCCAGCCTATGCCGCCGCCTTCCGGTCCCGCTCTTGCAAGGCCGCCATCCGCCGGTTGGTGGTTTGGTAATGCGCCACGTCCAGCTCGATCCCGATCCAGTCGCGGCCCAGCAGATGCGCCGCCGCCAGCGTGGAACCGCTGCCGCTGAACGGGTCCAGAACCAGATCGCCCGGCTGGGTGAACGCGCCGATCAGCTTGCGCAGCGCCGCCACCGGTTTTTGGGTCGGATGCAGCCTGTTGCCGGTATAGGGGAAGTCCAGCACATCGGGCACCGGATGGGCCGGCAGAACCGGATCGCCCTTCGCCAGCAGATAAGCCTGCTCGTGCTCGTAGCGCAGGAACCGCGCGGATGAAGCATAACGCTTGCGAAACACCAGATGCCCGACGATGCGGAAGCCCGCCGCCTTCCAGGCCTCGACAAACAAATCCACCTTGTTCCAGCCGTAGAAGCTGACGCAGAAACCGCCGTCCTTCAGGACCCGGTGCATCTGGGCGAAGGCCGGGCGCAGCCAGCGGGCGTTGTCGTCATTGGCGACGGTGCGGCCCTGCCGGTCGCGGAACCGGGTCACATAGGGCGGATCGGTCAGGATGAAATCCACCGTTCCGCTGTCAAAAGCCTGCATCGCCTCGATGCAATCGGCGTTGATGACGAGGTTACGGGGGGTGCTGGTCTTGCCGGTCATGTCTCTGTCCTTTCGGGTTCGAGGCGGAGGGCCCTTGCCCTGATCCGCCGATGGGCCGCGCCTCGCCGGTCTGACTTCGGGAAACGCATGTTTCCCCGGAGGCAGAGCGGAGAGGGCGCAGCCCGACCCGCGGCCGCATGGCTGGCGGTCATGGGTCGGGGCGCAGGGGTGGGGCGGCCCGCAGCCGCAGGCGAGGACACGGCCCTGCGCCCCGACGACGCCCCAAGGCGGCGCCTGCCCTTTGACGGCCAGACAGGCGGATGCGTGGCGGACAAATCCAGGAAACGGAAAGATCTTCGGGCCGGGAGTGAGCCGGGCAAGACCCGGTCGAGGCCCCGGCACGGCTTCCGCGCAAACGCGATCCGCGCCCGCGCGGATCACCTTGGTTCAAAGCGACAAGGCGTGGGTGCGGCAGGCGGGGAAGGTTATCAGCCCAGGCTCAGATCTGCGACGCCAGTTCTCCGAACCCGTTCAGGTTCATCAGCGCGGCGATGCCGGTGATCAGCCCGGCGGTACCGCAGAGCAGTTTCAGCGCGATGGCGGTTTCGATGGCATCATGGGCGATGCCGTGGACGACGGCATATCCGGCGATCATCGCCGGGATCACGAAGACGGCCCGCGCCAGCAGGCAGAGGATCGGGTTCTTCGCCTTGAACAGCACCAGAAGCACCAGTCCCACCGAAAGCAATGCGGCGGCGGCCGCAGCAAGGGCGGACAACAGGAAACCGGTCTCTGTCGCGTGGATGAAGCTGAACGTCTCGACAAAAACCATCACCGGCAGCGCGTAGATGGCGAGATACCAGGCGATGACGCAGGCGACCGCAGTGAGCATGATGGCAAGCAGGATCAGCGTCATGGAAGCCTCCAAACAAAAGGTCCAGGGATCGATCACGTCAGGCTGCCAGAAGATGATACGCTCCGCCTGCGACCAAGGTTCACTACGCCGTTGCTGCGAAAAACAGCATTCCCAAGACCCGTTGGCGGGTCAAGCGAACAGGCGGAAGGCTAAGGAGATAATGCGGATAGATGCCAAGAGCCCCGGGCGGCCGGCGACAACTTGCCAGATCAGACGGGCACAGCCGCGCCACGGGCGGCTGACCCTTTCCGCAGGATCTTCTCCATCGGCTTTCCCTTCGCCAGTTCGTCGACCATCTTGTCCAGATAGCGGATCTCCCGCATGAGCGGATCCTCGATCTCCTCCACCCGGACGCCGCAGACCACGCCCTTGATCCGGGAGCGCGCCGGGTTCATGCGCGGAGCCTCGGCAAAGAAGGCCTCGAAATCCGTCCGGCCTTCCAGCCGGGCTGCCAGGTCCTCCGGGGTGTAGCCGGTCAGCCAGCAGATGATCTCGTCGACCTCGGCCCTGGTCCGGCCCTTCTTCTCCGCCTTGGCCACATAATGCGGATAGACGCTGGCGAAGCTGGTGGTGAAGATCCGGTGCCTGGTCATCCCGCCTCCTGACCGAACCGTCCCTGCGCATCGGGCCATGTCCAGATGCTGTCGTCGGCGAGGATCGCATCCACGACCGCTTCCGCCCTTGGCCGGGCGCTCGGGTTGTCGCCCATTCCCATGTGTTGGGTTTCGATCTCGACCAGAAACGCAACGACCTCATCGGGGGACGTTCCCCGGCGCAGTTGCGAGGCCGCCGAGATCAGATAGCCGTCATATTCGTCCGCAAAGGACAGGTTGGCTTCGTCGTCCCATCTGCCCGGCCGGCCTTCCGGGTCCAGCCATCCGATGGGATCCCAGAGCGACCAGCCGATATCGCGCAGCTTCGACAACTTGATCCGGGGGTGCGGTGCGATCTCGGTCATGGGGGCGTCGTGGCAAGAGTCGGGCGGATGGTCAGCTTCGCGCAGGCCGGGGAAGGGTCGCAACGGGAGACGTTGCTAATCCTTCGGCGCCTTCGGCCTCGGCTGATGCAACCGCCGCCGCGCGTTCGCACGAAAGGCATTGCGCAGGTCCATGTTGATCAAGTCGAGATCGAACCATTCCGGATCGAAATGCCCGCCCGCCCAGCGCAGCGTGGAGCGATGGTCCTCGTGCATCGGGTCGCGGATGATCCCGAGGAAATCCGCATAGCCCCACGGCCCGCCGACATCCTCGGGCGGTCTCGCCCGTGCGCCTTCCAGACAGACCGCGTGGCGCGGCGCCGGATCGAGCGCCAGCCAATCCTCGATCCAGATCAGGTGCCGCCAGTCGTCTCCGAAATCATAGGCATAGGTGAAACCGACGTCGCGGCCGACGAAATCCTGCAGCCGCACCTCGGTAGAGTCGAAAACGCGGGGACCGCCGAAGCCGTCGTCCAGCAGGGCCGGATCGCCGTAGCGCAACCCGCCGATGCGGAATTCGTGCAAATGGCTGTCGGTCCAGCCGAAGGCCGCCTGCAGGACCAGGTGCAACCTATCCAGCGTCCAGTCGGCTGGAACCACCAGCCGCCGCCAGATCTCCGGCTCGATCTCGGCCAGTGAAACATGCAACCGAACCGCATTCGGAGGCTGGAACACCCCTGCCCTCCCCGATCAGATGGCGAAATCCTCGAGGGATTTCCCGGTGCCCAGAGCCTCGGCAATCCAGCCAGGCTTGCGGCCACGACCGCTCCAGGTGATCTCGGGGTTTTCCGGGTGACGGTATTTCGGCACCACGGTGGCGCGCTTTTGCGCCGGGGTCATTTCCGCCAGTTCGCCCAGCGAGAAACCGTGCTCCTTTGCCACCGCTTCCGCCGCGGCACGGGCCTCGGCCTTGCGGCGATCCTCGAAAGAGGCGATTGCCTTGGCCACGTTTTTTTCCAGCTGCTTCAATTCGGCCAGCGACAAGGCATTCAGGTCGATATCGGTCATAAACGTCCCCTGTTGTTATGGCGCCGGTTTAATCCAATAGCGGTCAAACGGCAATTCCCACGCTCAATCGGGGATCCGCCCAAGCCTCGGACAAATCATCGCCCGATCAGCTTTATCTCCCTGAGCGGGTGCCCCGTGTCGATGAACAGCCGTCCCGTCGGTTTCAATGCGGCCCGCAATCGTTCAAGGGCGCGTTGCTCGATATCCGGGTGGCGCCCGTCCAATGCCCCGACACGCATCGCAAAGGCGATGTCGAAAGGCTGTTCATTGGGCGGCAATTCAAAATCCTCGATCGCCGCTTGCAGGAACCGCAGGCGGCCGGTGGCGATTTCCGCGCTCGACCCGGCCACCGCGCTATCGATCGCCTTGGCCGAGCGGTCGATGGCCAGGATAAAGCCGTTCCCGACACGTCGGGAAACCGCGCGGGCGGCCACGCCTGGCCCGCAGCCGATCTCCAGCACCCGATGCCCCGGTGCCAGCGGCAAGGCGTCGATGAAGGATGCGATCCGGTTCGATATACGTGTGGCCATGATGATCAGTCCTTGTCGGATTGCCTTCGGCCACCAGGCGCCGATCCGAACATCTTCTCCAGCCACTCAACCCCGAAGGCGACGATATCCTGCGCGTCGAACAGATGGCAGCGCGCGGCGGCGACCACGCCCTCGCGGTGACGGCCCATCTCGACATAGGCGCGGGCGATGGTCTCGACCGCATCCGGCCGGCCCTCGACCGCAAAGCAATCGAGGATGCCATTCGAGTCGAAATCCGTCGCCGCCTCCCAGACCGTCCGGCCATCCGGGCCCAGCATCGGCATCTCGTAGCTCACGCGGCGCTTGCCGGGAATGTCGGCGACGGCCTCGGCGTAATGCAGCACGGTCACGGCATCGAGCGGCGCCCCCAGCAGCAGGGTCTTGCCGCCAAGGCGCACGAAGCGTTCCAGCGGCGAGCCCTCGCCCAGGGCCTGGCCCAGCCTATGCGGTTCGACCAGGGCGCCGGCCAGCGGGCCAATCGCCACCATCGAGGCATCCGGGTGGGCGCTGCGCCGGGCACCGGGCAGTTCTGCCAGGAACTGGTTCAGCAGTCCGAAGCCGCGATAGGTCCCGGCGGTCCGGGGATCGAAGGCAGGCCAGTCGCGGCGCAGGGCCTCGTCCATCCGGGCGCCGTTCAGCGTCTCCTCATAGGGCGAGCGGTCCCAGGAGGCATATCCCATCACCGTCCCGTCCGGCCCCACGGCATCCATGAGCGCCTGGGCGACCCCGATCGCTCCACCCTCGACCGGGCCGAGCGCCTTCAGCGAGACGTGGACCATCACCAGATCGCCCGGCCGCAGGCCAAGCCGCCGGAGATCCGCCGTGATCGTGGCCTTGCCGCGCATGACCCTAGCAGGCCGCTGAAAAACTCCGGTCTCGACGCCCATCGGTGAACATGATTCACCGGCACCACGGCATAGGTGGAGGTGGCGATGCGTGGATCGGACGAGGCGACGGGATCGCTGTTCAGCTACGTCGACCTCGAGGAGCGCGTCCCGGCACGGCATCCGCTGCGCAAGATCCGGGCTGTCGTCAACGACGCGCTTCGTTCGCTGGATAGCGACTTCGATCGCCTCTACGCCGGGGAAGGCCACCCCTCGATCGCGCCGGAACGGTTGATCCGAGCCAGCCTGCTGCAGATCCTCTACTCGATCCGGTCCGAGCGGCAGCTCATGGAGCAGATGGATTACAACCTGCTTTTCCGGTGGTTCGTAGGCCTGGGCATCGACGACGCGGTCTGGGTGCCGACCGTGTTCACGAAGAACCGGGACCGGCTGCTGACCACGGACATGTCGCGCAAGGTCATGGCCGCCATCCTGGCGCATGGCGAGGTGGCACCGCTGCTGTCGGACGACCACTTCTCGGTCGATGGCACCCTGGTGAAGGCCTGGGCCTCGATGAAGAGCTTCCAGCCGAGGGAAAAGGCGACGTCTGGCGGGGACGACGATCCGGGCGATCCGCCAGATACCCGCGTGCCGCCCACATCTTCCCCTGACCAGTCCACCGCCGAGCCCGACCAGATGCCCCGCCCCACACGCCGCCACCGTAACGCCGAAGTCGACTTCCGAGGCGAGCGGCGTTCCAACGCGACCCATGCCTCGACGACCGATCCGGAGGCCCGGCTCTTCAAGAAGTCACCCGGCACCGGGGCCATGCTGTGCTTCATGGGACATGGCTTGATGGAGAACCGCTCCGGCCTGATCGTGCAGGCCGACCTGACCCGCGCAGACGGCCACGCCGAACGCCGTGCCGCCATCGATATGCTTCACCGCCATTCGCCCGGATCGACCCGGCGCCTGACACTGGCGGCAGACCGCGGCTACGACAGCGCTGACTTCGTCGCCGAGCTGCGCCAGATGGTCGTCACGCCGCACGTTGCCCGGAAGTCCCGGCACTCTGCCATCGACGGTCGAACCACCCGGCACCCCGGCTACGCCAAGTCACAGCGGCGCCGGAAGAAGATCGAGGAACCTTTCGGCTGGGTCAAAACCGTCGGCGGCATGGCGCAGACCCTGTATCGCGGCATTGAGCGCGTGCGCGCCCGCTTCACCTTGGCGATGGCGGCCTGCAACCTCGCGAGGCTGCCGAAACTGCTCGGAGCCTGAGCCGGAAAGCCGCCACTCGGAATGCTCGCCTCGCACACCAGGCTGCATCGAGCCCTGCTCGAGGGAAACCATTCCACGCAGCTGACTTTTTCAGCGGCCTGCTAGG
This sequence comes from Paracoccus sp. J55, assembly GCF_000513975.1. Lineage (NCBI taxonomy): Bacteria > Pseudomonadati > Pseudomonadota > Alphaproteobacteria > Rhodobacterales > Paracoccaceae > Paracoccus > Paracoccus sp. J55. The sequence continues at coordinate 5,011 of NZ_AZVA01000040.1, read as the reverse complement.
GATTGTCCCTGAACCAGTCGGCGATGGCGGGCATGTCGCGCTCGAACCCGCCGGGGATGAAGACGTTCAGCAGACCGACACGCTCGACGGTGCGGTTCCGGAAGTCATGGATCACGCCAGCCGGGATGCGCAGGAAGGTCCCTTGCGGCGCGTCCAGCCAGTCCGCCCCGGCCAGAAAGCTGACCGTGCCGGCGATGACGTAGAAGATCTCGTCATTCATTTCATGCGCATGCGCGCCCGGCCCATCGGCGCCGGGCTCCAGCCACCATTCCGAGGCGCTGTAGCGCGCAGCCGTCTCATCCTCGTCGGCCTTGAATACCGCCGTCATCCGGCCGAGTTCATAGCGCCGCCCCTTGCCGGGCGGCAGATGCAGGATGCCCTTGCCGGTGTGATCGTCGCTCATTGCCGCCTCCCGGTGGCTGGTGGAAAGGACCCCGACAGCATAGCCTGCCGAGGCCCCGCTGTCAGGTTCGTCGCTTGGGGTCCGGCACGGCGATGCCCGAGGGCCTTACGTCGCGTCCTGATCCGCCTTGCGGAGAACCACCCTCAGCGTGCCGCTGCTGCCGCCGCCGCAGAAGAACCGGGCGCCGCCGTCGGATTCCAGCCCCGAGACGCCGGTGCCCGGCGGCATCTCCAGCCGCTCCAGCACCGCGCCGGTGGCGGGGTCGATGCGCCGGATGTCGCTTTCCTCGCCCTGCCAGGTGCCGTGCCAGAGCGCGCCGTCGGCCCAGGTGACGCCGGTGACGAAGCGGTCGGAGACGATGCTGCGCAGCACCTTGCCGGTCTCGGGATCGACCTGGTGGATGCGGCGCCCGCGATGCTGGCCGACCCAGAGCGAACCCTCGGCCCAGGCCAGCCCGGAATTGCCGCCCTCGGGCGCGGGAATGGTCGCCAGAACCGCGCCGCTCTCGGGGTCGATCTTGCGGATGACCGGCCCGGCGATCTGGAACAGATGCCTGCCGTCGAAGGCCGTGCCGGCATCGGCGGGAATCTCCAGCGCGCCCAGCAGCGCGCCGCTGTCGGGGTCCAGCGCGTTCAGCCGCTCGCCAACCAGACCTGCTTCCCGTCGAAACTGACGCCATGCACTTCCTCGATTCCCGGAAAGGGGCCGTATTCGCGGATGATTTCAGCCATGCGTTTCATGGCTCCATCCTAGCGCATCGGCAGCGCGGCCGGGAGTAACAAGCTTGTCGGGAAGCCCGGCACGGTTCGCGCGACCCAACGCCGGGCGCGGCCGTGGCCCAGCCATTCGACCCTGCCGGCCCGCTCCAGCGCCTTGAGCCCGCGCTGCACGCTGCGCGGGCTGACATCCAGCGCCAGGGCCAGCGCCGAACTCGACCAGGCCTCGCCATCGGCCAGCAGGGCCAGCAGCCCGGCATGATCACCCTCGACCGGCGGGGCCAGCACGGCGACCCTACGCCCGACGCACGGCTCCAGCACAAAGCCCCGGCCCGTCGCGCTGATCCCGGCCAGCAGGGAGAGGTGTTCGCGCAGCCGCCCGATCTCCACCCGCAATCTTGCCCGATGCGACTCGTCGGCATGGCGGGCGCGAAAGGCACGCGCGAGCAGGGTTTCGCGCGGCGCGTCGCCGGGCCATGCCTCGGCCAGCGCGCGCAGCAGCGCCATCAGCACCGGCCGCCCGGCCAGCGGCACCAGCGTCGCGCCACACCGCAGCAGGTTGCGGCAGGCATCGACCAGCAGCAGGTCCGCGCCGATCAGCGCCTCGACCCCGGCCAGGTCCAGCAGGGTTTCGCGCCCGTTTTCGATCAACCGCACGGCCGGAGCGTCGAAGGTGGCGCGCGCCTGCGCGACCTCGGCGGCCAATGCGGCGATGCCCGTCACCTGCGCGGCGCGGGCGGCCCGGTCCAGCGCGGCCCGCGCATTCCCGGCCCTGATGCGGCGCATGGCGATGCCGGCGGCGACCAGCCAGCGGCCGGGACGCGACGCCGGGGGCAGCGCGGCGGCATCCAGCGCCTCAAGCACGCCCTCGGCCTGATCGAGACGCCCGGTCAGCAGCAGCAACCGGGCCTGCAGGCAGGCGGCATGGGCGGCGTTCGCCCGGTCGCCATGCGCCGCAAGCGCGCCCCGCGCCGTGTCAAGCGCCTGCTCCAGGCCGCCCAGATCGCGCGTCACCAGCGCGATTTCCGCCGCCGCCAGCCGGCAACGGGCGCGGGCCAGGGGATCGGCACCAAACCCCCGTGCGGCGCGGCGCAGCAGGTCCCGCGCCTGGTCCAGATCGCCCAACTGCGCCATGGCGATGCCGCGCAGCGCCAGCGCCGGCGGGTCGTCGCGCAAGGCGACCCGCTTCAGCGCCGTCAGCGCATTCCCCGCCGCCAGCGCCTGCGCCGCCGCCGCAATCCCGTCATCCTTGTTACTCACGCCCGGATGCCGCCCCGTCCTAGAGTCGTTGCTGCAAAGCATCGGACGAGAGGCCAGGAATGACAACGCCCACGGGAAAACCCGACCCGGCAGGCTGGCTGGCACTGGCCGCCGCGCCCAGCTTCGCCGCCATGGCCTGGATCACGGCTGCCTCGCCCGTGCTTTGCCTGTCCGGCCCCGGTCCGCTGCCGCTGGACGGCATGACCATGATGCATCTGCTGATGAGCCTGTTCCACCTGCCGCCCTGGTTGCGGCTGGTGTCGGACCGCCATCCCATCCCGAAAGGAGACTGACCATGACCCAAGCCATCGTTTCCCGCGAGGAATGGCTGGACGCCCGCAAGGCGCTGCTGGCCCGCGAACGCGACATGACCCACCAGCTCGACGCCCTGCGGGCCGAGCGGCGGAGGATGCCCTGGGTCCGCATCGACAAGCCCTATCGCTTCATGGGGCTCGACGGCGAGGTGACGCTGGGCGACCTGTTCGGGACCCGCAGCCAGCTTGCCATCTATCACTTCATGCTGACGCCGGGTTCGGATCATCTCTGCTCGGGCTGTTCCTTCGTCGTCGACCATGTGGATGCCGCCCGGCAGCATTTCGAGCAGGCCGACCTGGCCTTCGCCGCCGTCTCGCGCGCCCCGATCCGGCGGATCGAGGAGGTCCGACGGCGCATGGGCTGGTGCTTTCCCTGGCTGTCGTCGGACGACGGCAATTTCAACTACGATTTCGGCGTCTCGTTCACCGAGGAGGACCGCGCCGCCGGCCGGGCGATCTACAACTACGGGACGGTGATCGAGAGGAGCCCGGACATGTTCGGGGTCAGCATTTTCGTGCGGCAGGACGGCGTCCTCTTCCACAGCTATTCCACCTATCATCGCGGCGTGGAACTGCTGATGGGCGCGTTCAACTGGCTGGACCTCACCCCCAAGGGCCGCAATGAAAACGGCGCCATGAGCTGGCTCAGGCTGCATGACCAATACTGAGCCGGACGCAGAGGATCAGCGCGGGCGATCACTTCCCGGCGCTCTGGACGATATCAGGGCATCTGTCCTGACGATGGGCTGGGGTGCCTGCTGGCCGGGCAATGAATGCCCCTCGATAACCGCGAGCAGGGGAAACAGGTCGCAAGCGGCCAGGGGACACGGCTTGCAGCCCCCGGCTGCCCGCCCTAAATTCCGACCATGATGTTCGTGTCCACATTCTTCCCGCTGATCTGACCGGCCCTGCCGCCGGCGCTTTCGCGCCATCAGATCGACACGGCGCCCGCGATTGGGGCGCCAAGCGGAGAATGCGTGATGACCAATCCCGAACCCACCGGCCTGACCGAGTGTCAGGTCCAGAGCTTCATCGAGGACGGCTTCGTCAGGATCGACGGCGCCTTCCCCACCGACCTCGCCCGGCAATGCCGGGACGAGTTGTGGGCAGCTGCGGGCCTCTCGCCCGACCGGCCCGAGGGCTGGACGCGACCCGTCATCCGGATCGCATCGATGTCCACGCCCGCCTTCGTCCAGGCCGCCAACACCCCGCTGCTGCACCGGGCCTATGACCAGCTTGCCGGGCCGGGGCGCTGGCTTGCACCGCAGGGCCTCGGCAGCTTCCCGATCCGCTTCCCATCGCCCATCGCCCCCGGCGACGATGGCTGGCATGTGGACATGAGCTTCGGCGACAGCCCGGATTTCATGGAGTGGCGGGTCAATGTCAAAAGCAGTGGCCGCGCGTTGCTGATGCTGTTCCTGTTCTCGGATGTCGGGCCCGGCGATGCACCGACCCGGATCAGGCAGGGCTCGCATATGGCCATTGCCCGCGAGTTGCTGCCCCATGGGGCGGCAGGCGCGACGCTACGGCAATTGTCGGCGAACGGCTATGCCTCGACCGAGACCTGCCCCGAGGTGCTGGCGACCGGCGCGGCGGGCACGGTCTATCTGTGCCATCCGTTCCTGGTCCATGCCGCACAGCCGCACCGGGGGACAAGACCCCGCTTCATGGCCCAGCCGCCCTTGCTGCCCAAGGGCGAGTTCGACCCGGCCTTGCCGCCCTCGCCCGTCCAGATCGCCATCCGCAGGGCCTGCGGGCTGGCATTCTGAAACCGGCAGGGTCCGGGGCTGCGTCAGATGAGCGACGCCCAGGCATCGGTGACAACACCCTGCGTCTTCCTGGCCCTCTCCATGCCGCCGCCGTCGTTCACCTTGCGACGATGAAAAGACGGCTGCCGTCGCGGATCAGTTCCAGCGCCGCGACGGCTCGGCGGCCGGCAAGCATGCCACGCAAATCCGCGACCGAGGAAACCGGCGTCCGGTTGACGGCGACGATCATGTCGCCGCGGCGCAGGCCGATCCAGGCCGCAAGGCTGTCCGGCTCGACGCTGTCGACCATGATCCCGGCACCCCCCGCCCGGCGCGCCTCCTCCGCCGAGGCGTTGCGCAGCCGGGCGCCATCCAGCGGCGTGCCGGCGAAATCACCGGAGGAGGTCGCATCGGCGGTGATGGTCAGGGCGACNTCCCGCGCNTCCCCCTCGCGCCTGACCGTNAGGCGGATGGTGCTGCCGACGGGCGTCAGGCCCAGCCGGTTGCGCAGATGCGTGGCGCCCTGCACCGGGGCGCCGTCGACAGCGGTCACCACGTCCCCCGCCTTCA
>NZ_AZVA01000039.1:0-31214 GCF_000513975.1 Paracoccus sp. J55 | reverse complement strand
CCCGGATCATCGCCGGGGCGTTCTGCGCCTGGCCGCGGCCGAAGATCACCCGGCCCGGCAGGGCAAAGGAAAACCCGCTCATGCCGTCCCCGCTCATGCCGCCCCCATCGTCGCTTCCACGGCGCTTTTCCACCTTGCGTATCGGGCCTCGCGCTCGCCCTCGGCCATGGCGGGCTCGAAGCGGCGCTCCAAGGCCCAGGCGCGGGCGAAATCCTCGGGCGGCGGGCACAGGCCCGCCTGCAGCCCCGCCAGATAGCCCGCGCCAAGCGCCGTCGTCTCGGTCACCCGCGGACGGTCCACCGGCGCGCCCAGGATGTCGGCCAGGAACCGCATCGTCCAGTCGCTCGCCGCCATGCCGCCATCCACCCGCAGCACCCCCGCAGCGGCGCCCGGCCAGTCCGCCCGCATCGCCTCCCACAGGTCGCGGGTCTGGAAGCCCACGCTCTCCAGCGCCGCCCGCGCCAGCTCCGCCGGACCCGAGTTCCGCGTCAGCCCGAACACCGCGCCCCGGCAGTCCGGCCGCCAATAGGGCGCCCCCAGCCCGGTGAAGGCCGGCACCAGGACCAGCTCCTGCCCCGGATCCGCCGCCTCGGCCAGACCCTGCGTCTCGGCCGCCGAACGGATGATCCCCAGCCCGTCGCGCAGCCATTGCACCACCGCCCCGGCCACGAAGATCGAGCCCTCCAGCGCATAGCTCGTCCGGCCCCCCAGCCGGTAGGCGATGGTGGTCAGCAGCCGGTTCTTCGAGGCCACCATCTCCTCCCCGGTGTTCAGCAGCGCGAAGCAGCCGGTGCCATAGGTCGCTTTCATCATCCCGGGCGCGAAACAGGCCTGGCCCACCGTCGCCGCCTGCTGGTCGCCGGCGACGCCCAGGATCGGGATCTCGCGCCCGAACAGGTCGGCCCGCGCCATGCCGAAATCGGCGGCGCAGTCGCGCACCTCGGGCAGCAAGGCCATGGGGATGTCGAAAAGCGCGCAGATCTCGGCGTCCCAGCGGTTCTCGGCGATGTTGAAAAGCAGGGTGCGGGCGGCATTGGTGGCGTCGGTGGCATGGGTGCGGCCCCCGGTCAGGTTCCAGATCAGCCAGCTGTCCACGGTGCCGAAGGCGAGCTCGCCGCGCCGGGCGCGATCGCGGGCGCCGTCGATATTGTCGAGCAGCCATTTCAGCTTCGAGCCCGAGAAATACGGGTCGAGCAGCAGCCCGGTGCGGGCGGCGATCATCGGCTCGTGCCCCTCGGCCCTGAGCCGGTCGCAAAGGGCGGCGGTGCGGCGGTCCTGCCAGACGATGGCGCGGTGCAGCGGCCGGCCGGTCTTGCGGTCCCAGAGGAGCGTGGTCTCGCGCTGGTTGGTGATGCCGATGGCGGCGATGTCGCCGGCATGCAGCCCGGCCTTCTCCACCGCCGCACGCGCCACCCCCGCAACGCTGACCCAAAGATCCGAAGCATCGTGCTCGACCCAGCCGGAAGACGGGAAATGCTGCGGGAATTCGTGCTGGGCGCTTGCCACCGCGCGCAGCCCCGCATCGAACAGGATCGCGCGCGAGGACGTGGTGCCCTGATCTATGGCAAGAATGTGGGTCATCGGCGGCCTGCTGGCTTCGGGGTGATGCGCAGGCTGCACCGCGGCAAACAGGCGGTCAAGAGCGGCTTTCGTTTCCGGGCGGAGCGCCGGCGATCCGAACATCCGCGACGGCTCCCGGCCCGGCAGGGAACGCTTGCGCGCGGGGGCGGATCGCTTACAGTGATCGCGGTCCAGCCGATGGAGAGCGCCCTTGGCCCTCAGCATACGCCAGAGCGAAATCCTTGAACTTGCCCGCGCCGAGGGGCGGGTTCTGGTCGAGGACCTGGCGCAGCGTTTCGACGTGACCTTGCAGACCATCCGCCGCGACCTGGGCGAAATGGCGGGCGCCGGGCTTCTGGACCGGGTGCATGGCGGCGCGGTGCCGCGCGCCGGCGCGGTGAACCTGGGCTATGAGGCGCGGCGGCGCATGAATGCCGCGGCCAAGGCCGCCATCGGCGCCGCCTGCGCGGCGGAAATTCCCGACAATTGCAGCCTGATCCTGAACCTGGGCACCACGACCGAGGCGGTGGCCCGGGCGCTGATCCACCATTCCAACATCACCGTCGTCACCAACAACATGAACGTCGCCAATATCCTGCTGGCCAATCCGGGCTGCGAGATCATGGTGGCGGGCGGCGCGCTGCGGCGTTCGGACGGCGGGCTGGTGGGCGAGCTGACCACCCAGTTCTTCGAGCAGTTCAAGGTCGATTACGCGGTGATCGGCACCTCGGCGCTGGACCATGACGGCGACCTGCTGGATTTCGACCTGGCCGAGGTCCGGGTCAGCCGCGCCATCCTGCGCCAGTCGCGGCGGGCCTTCCTGGTCACCGACCATTCCAAGCTGGGCCGCCCCGCCCCGGCCCGCATCGCCAGCCTGTCCGAGCTGGACACGATCTTCACCGACCGGCCGCTGCCCGAGGACCTGACCCGGCGCTGCGCCGAATGGGGCACCGCAGTGCGGGTCTGCCCGCCGGCCGGCGGCTAGGCTTCAGGTCACCGCCGCGCGCAGGGCGAAGCGCGGGTCCCGCCAGCTTTCGCCGCGCAGGACCTCCTCGAGCAGTTCGGCCGCGCGCAGCACGTCGACATGGCGCAGGTAAAGCGGCGCGAAGCCGAAGCGCAGCGTCGAGGGCGCGCGGAAATCCCCGATCACTCCGCGCGCGATCAGCGCCTGCATCACCGGCCAGGCGTGGTCGTGGCGGAAGGCGACCTGGCTGCCGCGGCGGGCGCCGTCGCGCGGGCTTTCCAGCGCCAGCCCCAGCCCGGCGCAGCGCGCCTCGACCAGCCGGATGAACAGGTCGGTCAGGGCCAGGCTTTTCGTCCGCAGCGCCGCCATGTCCACCCCGTCCCAGATCGCCAGCGCGCCCTTCAGCGCCCGCATCGACAGGATCGGCTGGGTGCCGCATTGAAAGCGGCGGATGCCGGGATCGCCCTCGTAGCCGGTCTCGAAGGCGAAGGGCCGGGCATGGCCCCACCAGCCGCTGAGCGGCTGGCGCGCCTGCCCCTGATGCCGGCGCGCGACATAGACGAAGGCGGGCGAGCCCGGCCCGCCGTTCAGGTATTTGTAGGTGCAGCCGACCGCGAAATCCGCCCCGGCCGCGTCCAGCTCGACCGGCAGGGCCCCGGCCGAATGGCACAGGTCCCAGACGGCGACGGCCCCCGCCGCCTGGATGCGGGCGGTCAGCGCGGCCATGTCGCGCAATGCGCCGGTCTTGTAGTTCACATGGTTGACCAGCACGGCGGCGACATCGGCGTCCAGCATGTCCTCGATGGCCGGGCCGTCCACGCCCTCCAGCCGCAGCCGCGCGCCGGGCAGGGTCGAGACCACGCCCTCGGCGATATAGAGATCGGTCGGGAAGCTGCCGCTTTCAGCGACGATGGTGCAGCGCCCCGGCCGCAGGCCCATGGCGGCATGCAGCGCCTTGTAGATGTTGACCGAAGTGGTGTCCGCCACCACGACCTGCCCCGGCGCCGCGCCGACCAGCCCGCCGATGCGGTCGCCCAGCTCGACCGGCAGGTCGAACCAGCCGGCGCCGTTCCAGCTGCGGATCAGCCCGCCCGCCCATTCGTCGCGGGCGGCGCGCAGCAGTTCCTCTTGCGCGGCGCGGGTCGGGACGCCCAGCGAATTGCCGTCCAGATAGATCTCGTCCGGGGACAGGATGAAGGCGTCGCGCAGATGGCGCAGCGGATCCTGCGCGTCCATCGCCTCGATCGCGGCACGGTCGGGAAGGGTCATGGTCCGTCCTTGGCTGTTCATTCCGGCGCCGGGCCGGTCGAGTTGCGGATGATCAGCTCATGCGGGCCGACGCGCTGCAATTCCTTCAGCGGCCGGCCCTCCAGCAGGCCGGCCAGGCAATCGGCCAGCGGCTCCCAGCTGTCGCGCAGCGGCGCCTTGGTCACGCTGAGCGCCGGGAAGAAGGCCGAGGCCCGCAGCGCCGGCATGTGGTCGTCATGCGCCATGACCGAGACATCGCCGGGGATCGACAGCTCCAGCGCCTCCAGCGCCTTGTAGACCCCCTTGGCGATATGGACATGGCTGCAGATGATCGCGGTGGGCCGCGGCCCGCCCAGGCGGAACATCTCGACGGTCGAGATCAGCCCCAGCGCCTCGGTCATCTCGCCGTGCCGGGTCAGCGCCGGGTCGAAGGCGATGCCGGCCTCGTCCAGCGCCCGGCGATAGCCGCGCATCCGGGCCGAGGCGAAGCTGAGCCCCTGCCGGCCGTTGATCAGCGCGATACGCCGGTGGCCAAGCCCGGTCAGGTGGCTGGCCATCTGGTGCAGGATGCCCTCGTTCTCGATGTCGAAATAGGCGTGGTCCGGCGTGGGTCCGATGCGGCCATGCACGACGAAGGGGATGTCGTTCTGGCGCAGGAAGGCCGCGCGCGGGTCGTCGTCCAAGGGGCTGAACAGCACGAAGCCGTCCAGCATGCCGTTGCCGATCAGGCGCTGATAGACCTCGACGATCGGCGCGTCCTGCCGCGCGACATGCAGCACGAACTGCATGCCGCGGCCCGAGAACTGCGCCGACAGCCCGGCAACGCCCTCGATGAACAGCCCGTCCTGGGCCAGATTGGTCGATTGCGGCACCACCAGCGCCACCATGCCCGAGCGCCCGGTGACCAGCTTGCGCGCCGAGATATTGGCCTGATAGTTCAGCGAACGCGCCACGGCCTTGACCCGCTTGCGCGTCATCTCGTTCACGTCGGAATGGTCGTTCAGCGCCCGGCTGGTCTGGGTGATCGACAGCCCGGCGGCGCGCGCGACATCCTTCAGCGTGGCCAATTCCCCAGCTCCTCCGGAAAGCCCGGGCCGCAGTCCTGCCGCCCCCGCAATGTCTAGAGCATCCGCCCGCACCGGTCCATAGCGGCGGCCCGGCCCGCCGGCGCGGGCAGGGGGTCAATAGCGCAGCCGGGCGTAATAGGAATGCTCGGCCTCGGCCCGGGCCTGACCCAGCGTGACGATGCCGCGCGCCCCGAGCAGCGGCAGAAGCCGCAGGAAGACCTGGGCCGTCACCAGCGCGTCGCCGGCGGCATTGTGGCGGTGGGTGATCTCGACCCCCAGCCGCGCCGCGATGGCCTCGAGCGAATGCGAGGGCTCGTGCGGCTGGGCAATGCTGGCCAGAAGCAGCGTGTCCAGCACCGGCTGGTCGAAGCGCAGCCCGGTCGCGGCCTCCTTCATTTGCAGGAAGCGCATGTCGAAGGCGACGTTATGGCCGACCAGCACCGTGTCCGAGGCATAGGCGTGGAAGGCCGGCAGCACCTCGGCGATGCGGGGCTGGCCCCGCACCATCTCGGGGCGGATGCCGTGATAGGGGATCGACTCGGGCGGGATCTCGCGGCCCGGATCGACCAGCTGGTCGAAACGCTCGCCCCCCAGAAGCTTGCCGTTCAGGATGCGCACCGCGCCGATCTGGATGATCTCGTCGCCCTGGCCCGGGTTCAGCCCGGTCGTCTCGGTGTCGAAGACGGTATAGGCCAGCCGCTCCAGCGGCTGGTCGTCCAGAGAGCGGCTGGAATCGCTGGCCGCGAACAGGTCGAAATCGTAGAATTCGGGCCGCGCCTCCAGCGCCGCGGCCTCGGGTCCGGCCTCGGCGGTGGGCAGCAGGAAACGAAGGAAGGACAGGCCCGCCGGGCGGTCCTGCTCCAGCCACAACTCGCCGCCGTGCCGCTCGGCGATGTCGCGGGCGGCGGCCTGCGCGCCGCCGCTGGCGCCGGCGGGCGGCGCGGCCGGATCAAGCGGCCAGACCAGATCCAGATGCGCCCAGCCCGGCGTCGCGGCAGGCGCAAGGCGCAGCGTCAGGGACGGCATCCCCTGCGGCCCCGACAGCGATTCCGCCAGCGCGCCAAGCGCCTGGATCAGCGAAAAGCTATCCAGCCGCAGCCAGAGTTCCCCGTCGGCATTCTCGACCTTGGCCACCCGCCCGGTCTGCGCCAGCACATGCTGGGCCGCCGCCGCCAGCAGGTCGTCGCCCAGCATCTCCTGCAGGGGCCAGCGGGTCAGGATCTCTTGCGAGGCATCCGCCGTCATTGCCGCCAGCCGCTGACCCATGGCCGCCACCTCGTCGCGGACGATGGCATGGAAACCGTCGCGCTCGGCCGGCTCCAGGTCGGGATAGTCCAGCATGTCCAGCGCCGCCTGCATGTTGGCCAGCGAGGCGCGGCTGGCCTCGGTCAGCTCGGTCAGGCTGCGGTCGCGGCGGGACTGGGCGGCGTAGTCGCGGGTGATGTCGTCCAGCAGCAGCACATAGCCGCTGACCGCATCGGGTGCGCCGCCTTGCGGACGCACCGGGGCCAGCACCACATGCAGCAGGCTGCCCGAGGGCGTGGTGGTGACGAATTGCGCCGAAACCGCCATGTCGCCGCGGGCGATATGCCGGTCCACCGTCTCGCGCGCATGGTCGATCAGCGCCCGGTCGATCACCGCGTGGATCGAGCGTCCCAGCCCGATCAGCTCGGCCCCGCCGGCGATGGGCTGGCCGCCCGAGACGCGATGAAACAGGCCGCGGGCATGGTCGTTGTAAAGCAGGATGCGGCCGTCGAGATTGCAGACCACGACGCTTTGGCGCAGCTCGGCCATCAGCGCGCCAAGCTGGTCGCGTTCCTGCGCCACCTTCTGCTGCGCCTCGGCCACCAGCCGGGCCATGTCGGTCCGCAGGGTCTGGCGCTGACCGGCCAAGCGGTTCACCGCCTCGGCCAGCGCGGCAGGGGCACCGGGGGCGTCGGCCTGAAGCAGCGGGGCGTCGGCATTGTCGGCCAGCAGCCGCGCCGCATCGGCCAGCCGCGCCGGGGCCCGCACATGGCGGGCATGCAGCCGCACGGCCAGCCAGCCGGCCAGCGCCGCGCCGGCCAGCCACCAGCCGAACAGGATCGCGCCGCTGCCCTGCAGCGCCGGGGCAAGCGCCGCCCCAAGCCCGGCGCGCTGATCCGGCGGCAACGCTGCCCCGAACAGCACCGCGCCGGCCAGCGCCCAAAGCGCCAGGGCCAGTCCCGGCGCAGCGACAAGCAACAGGCGGCGCAGGCCGGGCTTCATGCCAGCATCTCGCGGATGCGGACGATCAGATCGCGGGTCGAGAAGGGCTTCGTCACATAGGCGTCGGCGCCCGCGCCCATGCCGCGGGCGATGTCGGTGTCGCGGCCCTTGGCGGTCAGCATCATGATGCGGATGCCGGAGAGGTCGGGATCGGCGCGCACCGCCTCGCAGACCTCGAATCCGGTCATGCCCGGCATGGCGGCGTCCAGCAGCACCAGCCGGGGCCGCTCGCCGCGGATCATCGCCAGCGCCTGCGTGCCGTCGGGGGCCACCATCACCTCGTAACCCTCGCGCTTCAGCATGAAGGACAGCGACACGACGATGTTCGGCTCGTCATCCGCGATCAGCACCCTATCCGTCATCGGACCCTCCCTTGCTGTGAAGCGGCAGGCTGAAGGCGAAGCACGCGCCCTGCCCCGGCTGGCTGTCCAGCCACATCCTGCCCCCCAGATTAACCACGATCTGCCGGCTGATCGGAAGCCCGAGCCCGGTGCCGGGCGGGCGGTTTCCGGCCTCGCCGCCCTGGCGGAACTTGTCGAAGACGGCGGCCTGGTCCTCGGGCGCGACGCCGGGGCCGTTGTCGCGCACCGTGACCACCAGCTCGTCGCCGCGCTGGCGCAGCGCCACCTCGACCCGGCCGCGGCCCTCGGGGACGAATTTCGCGGCATTCGACAGCAGGTTGACCAGAACCTGCGTCACCCGGTCGGGATCGGCCAGCACCGCCGGCACCCGGTCGGGCAGGTCGGCCAGCACCTCGGCGCCGCGCTCGCGGAACAGCTCGGCGGTCGAGCGCAGGGCCGCCGCGACCAGCGCCTTCATGTCCACCTCGGTATTGTGCCATTCCGCCATGCCGGATTCGATCTTGGCGAGGTCCAGCACCTGGTTGACCAGCCGGCTCAGCCTTTCGCTTTCCGACAGGATGATGTTCAGGAACTCCTCGCGCTCCTGCGGCTGGATGTCGGGCGTGTCCAGCATCAGCTCGGTCAGCGCCCGGATCGAGGTCAGCGGCGTGCGCAGCTCATGCGTGACCGAGGACATGAAGTCGTCCTTGAGCTGGTCGAGGCTTTTCAGCTTTTCATTGGCGGCGCGCAGTTCGACCGTGGCTTCCTCAAGCTCTCGGGCGTAGTTGCGCACCTGCGAGGCCTCGTCGATGATCTCCAGCACGTCGCCGACGCTCAGCGGCTCCTCCTGCGCCACCGATTCCACCATGACCCGGGCCGAGGCGGTGCCGATGGCGCCGGCGATCTGGCGCTCGATCCGATCGACCAGCCGGGCATCGGCGGTCAGGCTGTCCAGCGCGGTGCCGGTCTCGCGCGCGTGGTCGCGAAACAGCGCCTCGGCCCGCGCGGCGCCCAGAAAGCGGCCCGCCAGCCGGCGCAGATCCTCAAGCCGCGCCCGGCCGCGCCAGAACACCGGCTGCGCCTCTCCGCGCTCGAACACGTCGACGAACAGCAGCGCCTGGCTGGCCTCGCGCGCCGAGGCGCGGCCCATGAGCGACAGGCCGACGTAAAGCCCGATATTGACCGTCAGGCTCCAGAACAGCGAATGGGTCAGCTCGTCAAAGCCGGTCAGTCCGAACAGGCGCTGCGGCGCCAGGAAGGCCAGGCCGAAGGGACCGTCGAGGAAGCCCGCCCCGATCCAGCCCGAACGCGCCAGCGAGGGCAGCATCAGGGTATAGGCCCAGACCAGCGAGCCGCCGATCAGCCCGCCAAGCGCCCCGGCCCGCGTCGCACCCTGCCAATACATGCCGCCCAGCAGCGCCGGGGCGAATTGCGCCACCGCGGCAAAGCTGATCAGCCCGATCGAGACCAGCGCATAGGCCTCGCCCGCGATGCGGAAATACAGATAGCCGAGCAGCAGCACCAGAAGGATCGCGGCGCGGCGGATGTTCAGCAAAAGCCGGGTCAGGTCGCCGCCGGTGCGGGCAAAGCGGCCGCCGCGCAGCAGCGCCGGCATCACCAGGTCGTTGCAGACCATGGTCGAGACGGCGACGGTCTCGACGATGATCATGCCGGTCGCCGCCGAAAGCCCGCCCAGATAGGCCAGCAGCGCCAGCCATTCCATGCCCTGCGACAGAGGCAGCGTCAGCACGTAGCTTTCCGCCCCCGCCCCGCCGTCGCCAAGGATCAGCATGCCGCCGATGGCGATGGGCAGCACGAAGATGTTGATCAGCAGCAGATAGGCCGGAAACAGCCACGAAGCGCGCAGGATGTGCCGCTCGTTCACGCATTCGACCACCATCATCTGGAACTGGCGCGGCAGCATCAGGACCGAGAGCATGGACAGAAGCGTCAGCGCGAACCATTGCGCGCCCTGGAAGCCCTCGAATCCCTCCCCGCCCAGGCGCAGGAGGCCGGCGATGTCGGGCTGGGCCTGCGCGCGCGCCCAGATGTCGCCCATGCCGCCGAAAAGCCCGTAGGTGACGAAGACGCCGACCGCCAGAAAGGCCGCAAGCTTGACCGCGGATTCAAAGGCGATGGCGGCGACCATGCCCTCGTGCCGCTCGGACAGGTCGAGGTGGCGGGTGCCAAAGACCACCGCGAAGCCGGCCAGCGACAGCGCCATGTAAAGCGTGCCGTCGCGCCACCAGGCGGCATCGGACTGGCCCAAGCCGCCGGTCAGCGCCTCGTAGCCGGCCGAGACCGCCTTCAGCTGCAAAGCGATATAGGGCAGGATGCCGACCACGGTGATCAGCGTCACCAGCGCCGCCAGCAGCGGGCTCTTGCCGTAGCGGCTGGCGATGAAATCCGCGATCGAGGTGATGCGGTAGCTGCGCGCGATCCGCACCATCTTGCGCAGGACCAGCCAGGCCAGCAGCATGGCCAGCATCGGCCCCAGATAGATCGGCAGGAACCACACCCCGCCCGAAGCCGCCCGGCCCACGCTGCCGAAATAGGTCCAGGCCGAGCAATAGACCCCCCAGGACAGCGCATAGACAAAGCTGCTGTCGATCAGCGAGCGCCCCTGATCGGCGCGGCGGTCGCCATGCGCCGCCACCGCCACCAGCAGCAGCAGATAGCCGAAGGAGACCGCAAGGACGAGGCCGGGCTGGATCATCCGTCCCGCTCCTTCGGCTTCTCCGGCTCCTTGCCGCCCCGCCCGCCGCGCGACGCGCTGACCCAGGCCAGCGCCGCGATCAGCCCCGCCCAGATCACGAACAGCGCCACCGGCAGAAGCGGCAGGCCAAGCACCGTCAGCGGCTGGTCCCAGATCAGCAGCAGCGGAAAGTTGAACAGCAGGAAACCGGCGCCGCACAGCGCCAGCAGCACCTGCGCCGGGGGTCCGTCGCGCCGCCTCATAGCAGGTCCAGCCGGTAATGCTGGCCCAGCCATTGCTTGAAGTCCCGCACGATGTTCAGCGAATCGCGCAGGGCCTGCCGGTCCAGCCGGCCCAGCTCGGCCGGGCGGATGCTGTTGTCGGGCGCCTGCCCGCGGGCGATCTGCGCCAGGTTGCTGTCCAGCTTCAGCGCCATCATGCAATGCAGCGCATCGGCCAGGTCGCGGGCCAGCCCGGCGTCGATGCGCCCCGCCGCGGACAGCGCCTGCAGCCGGGCGGCGGTGCCGGTCGCGGCCACGCCATGCTCCAGCGCCAGCGCCCGGGTGCCATGCACCACCGGAAAGATGCCCAGCTTCTTCAGGTCGATCTCGGCCGCTTCGGGCCCGCGCAGGCCCGGCAGGCGGCGCCACCAGCCGCCCTCGGCGCCGCTGTCGAACTGCCGGACCGCGGCGGCGAAGCGGGCGTGAAAGCTGTCGCTGCCGGTCAGCATGCGCCGCAACCGCTCGCGCAGCGCGGCCAGCAGGCTCTCGTCCCCGGCGACGGCGGCGGCGTCGAGGAAGATGGCCAGGTTCATCGGCCCCTCGGGGTCGTCGCCATGGATCCAGTCGCGCAGCGTGTCGCCGAAGCCCTGCACGTCCTGGCACCACAGCGGCCGGCTCAGCATGATGCCGCCGGGACAGGGCGGATAGCCGAAGGAAATCAGCGCCTCGGTGAAGGCCCGCGTCACGCGGTCGAGCCCGTCGAAGGCGAAACCCTCGCGCAGGATCAGCGCATTGTCCTGATCGGTGCGGATGATCTGTTCGGACCGGCCCTCGCTGCCCATGACGATCAGGCAGCTGTTCTCGCGCAGCGCCTGCGGCGCCAGCATCTGCCACAGCCGGCGAAAGATCTGCCGGTTCAGCCCGCCCACCAGCCCGGCGATGACCTCGATGCGGACGCCGTCGCCGTGCAGGACGCGGATCAGCGCCTCGACCTGGGCTGCGGGCCGGGCCAGTTCGGCCGGGCTGGTCGCCCGCGCGATCTCGGCCGAGACCAGATGAGACTGGTTGGCCAGGAAGCCCATCAGGTCCATCTGGCTGAGGATGCCGACCACCTCATCGCCCTTGCGCACCAGCACGCGGTGGATGCGGTGCCGCAGCATCAGCATCATCGCGTCGTAAAGGTCGTCCTCGACCGAAACCGAGCGGGGGGTGAAGCTGGTGAAGTCGCGCACCTTCAGCGCCGCGGGCGGCGCATCGCGCAGGATCGCCTGCACGAGGTTCGTCGTGGTGAAGATGCCGAGCCTGTCGCCGTCGCGCACCAGCGCATCGGCGATGCCGCGCGCCGCCAGCTCGCCGCAGAGCGTGACCAGATCGGTATCCGCATCGACGAAATGCGGCTTGCGCAGGATGGCGTCGCGCACCCGCGCGGTGACCAGCGTCACCATCTCGCGCTGCTCGTGGCGCAGCGGATCGTCGGCCCCCGTCACCGCCCGCCCTCCTGCGCGCCGGATGCGGACCAAACCTTGCCGTCAGAGGAATCACGCATGGCCCCCTGCCCCTCCCAACCCTGTAACCGCGCCGTGCCAGGCCCTTGCGGGCGCTGCCCGGCGCCAACCGGCGTTCCTCCTGCTCGCGTTCCATTGATAGGCCCAAGCGCGGGGCCTTCACAACACCCGGCGCATGACGAGAGGTGATGTGAACCGATGCGGCGGATGCCCCCACCCGCCGGCATCTTGTATGCCATGATGGTTTGCAGCGCTACTGGCGGAGCAACCCGCCTGCGTGGTGGCCATGGAAGCCTGCGCCACGTCGCATCACCGGGGCCGCGTTGCGCAATCCCACGGTCACGAAATACGTCTGGTGTGCTGTGTATGTGAAGCCGTTCGTAAAGCGCCGGAAGCATGGCCGGGCTGATGCTGAGGCCATGGCGGAGGCAGCCCTGCGCCCGGCCATGCGGTTCGTGGCGGTCAAGAGTGCCGACACACAGGGTCGCGCGTCGTCCATCGGGCTTGAACCGATGGCGCCCTGATGGACGACCGTTTCGGACGCATCAACGCCTGGTCCGGCAGCGCAAGCAACTCATCAACGCCCTCCGCGGGCATCTGGCCCAGTCCGGACTGGTGGCGCCGAAGGGGCCGGCAAGCCTGAAGGTCTTGGAGAACGCGCCGGCAGATCCGGCCAGCGATGTACCAGGCCCTGTCCGGGGAGATGGGCGCGATCTAGGTCGTGTTGACAAAAGGGCTTCCTCTGGTCGGCGACCTATGATTCAAGCTCATTACGACCCTGGAACTGAACCATGGTCCCGTAACTCACCAAAATCAGCCTCCGGCAAGCCCGGTGCGGTTCAATGCGGGCGACCGGCGCCGGTTCTGCTTGCGAAAAAGCCCTTGTTTCCGCGATGCCCGATCCATATACGGGGCGACGGAGACGTGGCCGAGTGGTCGAAGGCACACCCCTGCTAAGGGTGCAGGCGGGAAACCGCCTCG
This sequence comes from Paracoccus sp. J55, assembly GCF_000513975.1. Taxonomy (NCBI): domain Bacteria; kingdom Pseudomonadati; phylum Pseudomonadota; class Alphaproteobacteria; order Rhodobacterales; family Paracoccaceae; genus Paracoccus; species Paracoccus sp. J55. The sequence continues at coordinate 18,385 of NZ_AZVA01000039.1, read as the reverse complement.
AGGGTTCGAATCCCTTCGTCTCCGCCATACCAATCTTGTAACGCGCTGATTTCACTAAGAAAAAAGACTTTGCTTGAATTTTATTCCCCCATCGCGTCCCCCACTCTGCAAAGGATTGTGCGGGAATGTTAGGGAATGATGTCCGTCTGTGACCCGCGCAGAATTGCGCCCGTTGCCGTGACCGTGAACTCTCGTGCGCGCAGGCGAAGGGCATCGACAGGCTCAGATTCCCCAATCTGGGGAATTTGCCATCGTAGGTGGTGGCGACAGACATGAACCGGGAAGCCGTCTGATTGCTCAGCCCAAACAAGGCCGGGGTGACGGCAGGGATTAAAATAACAAAGCCTATTTCCTGCAATAGATTAGCCACACAGCTCCACAGCGCTGCGCACAGGCGCTTTCCGGCGAAGCACCGCAATACCAAAGGCGCGTCCCAGCGCCCCCTTACTGGCCGTGAAGGGGTATCACCGCACTAGCGCGGCATCCCCCTTTAGGGTGTCCTAAAAATCCCGCATCGCGGGCGGCATGCTCTCGGGTGAATTGGGTGTGGTCGCCCATAAATTCCCCACACGCGCGGGCGAGACGGGTTGCTTTCGCAAGTTGCGATTGCGCCGTCCGCTGATATTGCCCCCACGCGAGCGGGCTGCGTCGGCGCGGGAAAACTCGGGTGGCCGCCTGCCGATGTTTCTGAAGGCCTTCCACTGGGGTTCGGCTCAATCTGCTATCACCTCCACGCACGCGCGGGCCAAAACATTAAGGCGGTCGCCCCCCCTAATGTTCTGATTTGCACCGTGCTGCGGAAAATCCCCCTTCAAACTGCACGGAAAAAAATTCACTGGTCGTTGCTGGTCCCCTGTTGCAGGGTTCCAGAGTTTGACCTCCCCCCGCCTTCCCCAATTTTGGGGGGACCCCTATGTCGATGCCCGCGCGCGGGTGAAGAGAGGCGGGCAACCACCTTCTTTCCCGCATTAAAGGCCCCCAGCCAAACCGCGGAACGTGTCCCAGCAGCCTTCCTATGGACCGTGAAGGGGCATGGCTGCATTGGCACGGCATTAGGGTAATCTTAGGGTGAGCGGGGACATGCCAGCTTCGCGGACAGCCCTCCGGCAACCTTCTTCTGGTCTGGAAGAAAGTTCTGAAAAAGCTAAAGAAAATCTTGAACCTTCAAGGGGGCCTTCAAGTGATCCTTCGCCCCAGAAGCCAAGATCGGCGGCGGCTTGCCCGCCTCACGGGCGGCGTCAGACGGCAACGGGGGGTGGTCGCCCGCCTCCCGTTTTCCATCCCGTGCGCCCTGTCCGGGCTCGATCTGCTTGAGCAGTTCACCCGCCCGGCGGATCGCGCGTGCCCGAATGCGCTGTGCCATGCGCTCAAGCTGGTCGTCGTCGGCCTGCTTGGCCTTATGCGGGGCCCTGACCTCTTGCGACATTTGCGACATTGCGACATTTTTTAATTTCAATTACTTACGCTGCGACACGAATTGCGACACCTGCGACAAACTTCGCGCGGGGACCTTAACATTTCTTGACATGCGCGGCCTTGCTGCTTTGCAGTTCTGGTGCAAAGAAATGTCAGGTTCTTATGCGGCATTGGGCGGGCCGGAATTTTTTCTTACGGTTTAGCAGCGGGAAGCTGGGCGGCGGGTCCGGGGCTGGCGGGGCTTGGAGTTTTGCATACCCCCCGCTGATCGGTCAGGCGGTTTTGATTTTCTCTTGATATTTTTCAAGTGCCTGCCCTCGCGCGCGTATTGTGCTACGATACAGCCTGCCTCAGCCGCCGCGCCTTCGAACTTCTGTATGCGGACGCTTACGCTCCACGCGCGTAATGAGCGGACGCAAATCTTCACGCTCGGCTTCGTAGCGCCGTATCAGGGTAATTCTCAGGGCGAAGCCTTCCCCGTGCTGCCCCCTTCACGGCTGGCCGGGCAGGCATGAGTCGAAAGCGCGCTTCTACTTCCTTGGTTGCGCCACCAGTGCAGCAGCTGCCGGGTCGTAGATATAGTCGATGATCGTGCCACTCCTGATCCGCTCAACCGCCTCATCAATGACGAACAGCGGAACAAGGAACCATTCCTGCGGAATGACTGGCCGTCCGAAGCGATCCTTGATCTCGATGTCGAGCCGAGCCGGTCCGAAAACCCGGTGGATCAGGTTTTCCAGCTTCGTCCGCCCGATATTGAACAGCTTGTAGGTTGCGACCACTTCCACATCGGCCATGAGATAGGTCGTCTGCAATCTTGCGCCCGCGATGCGCTGTTCCACGCTGTTGCTGGTCACGCCGATCTTGTGGACCAATTCGCGGTTGGCCGCGACCAGAGGGTGATCTGACTTGCTGCGCAGCACATAGATCGTGCCACTTTCGATGTCACCCTCTGTGGCCTGACCTGCAAAAAGCGGCCCGGCCAGGGGCTCGGTGATCCGCCGTCCGGCTTCGTCCTTGTTCAGGGCGCGCTGAAGCGAGCGCATCAGCATGTTGCTTTCGGTGCCATTGTCGAAGATCACGCGCAGCCGGGCATCGGTTCGACCATGTTCCGTGGTGATCATCTCTCCCATCTCGGCGACATAGGCTTTCTGACCGCCGACGATGAAGAAGCGGCCCTGCTCGATCTCGGCCTTCAGCTCGAAAGGCCGGGTTTCCCGCAACCCCGCATCAAGATCGGCCTGAACCTGTTCAAACAGGGGGCGGAACCTGTCGAAATCCGCACATGCCTGCCGGGACGCTATCTCTTCGGCCGCCTTCCGCTCGGCCGAGGAACGAACGTGCTGAAGAACGGCAATCTCTGGCGCGTCATCATCGACCCCCAATTCGGCCAGCAGGGCGTCGTCGTCCAGCTCAGACACCGGATCACCACCCTCCGCAAGCAACCCCTGACGGTCGAGTGGAAGGCACAGGTCGCGGCATTCCGGCAAATCGCGGATCCTGTCGAGACGCACCGCATAGAGGCGCTCGAAGATATCGCGATCCTCTCCATGCAGGGGAACCCGGCCATGTTCATCGACAAAGCGCTGAATGTCCTCGAACCCCGCGATGATCCGCTCCTCGCGGGGGCTGCGGGTGGGCGCGGGCTTTGCGGATATATCGACGCCGAGTTCCGCCAGAAGCGCGTCGTCCTCTTCGGTCAGGGCCTTGTCAGCCATGCGCCTGCTCCCGCTTCATGCGCGCCATGAAGGCCACACCCTCGGCCATGCGCCGCTCCCAGGGATCGGCGGCGGTCATCTCAGGCAGACGGCCACGCTCTTGCTTGAACCGCAAGGCGCGGCGGGCAAGTTCGCGCGCCTCATCCAGCGTGAGCTGCACCTTCTTTGCACCGATGATCGCCGCCACCTGCTTCAACCGGGTTTCATCCATCGCTTTCGACAGGATCGAATAGGCTTCCGCGAAAGGGTTGATCCGGTCGATCAGGTCGATGTCCAGCTCGGTCACGCTGAGCGCAAAACGGCGCACCCCATCCACGAATGCAGTGCTTCCCGATCGTTCTTCTGCGTCGAGAATGGCGGCCTTGGCCTGTTGCGTCAGGTTCAGTGCGGCAATCGCATGCTGGCGCACGGATTCCTGATCCTCGGCATCAAGCGACGGATAGCGATCCTTGATGATCTTGCCCATCCGCTGAATGGTCAGATCCTGCGCCAGCGTTTCGCCACCGACATGATCGCCATCGAACAGGCCGCGCTCGATCGTCGTCTTGTCCTGCACAAAGGCGGCGATCACTTCGCTCAGATCCTGCTGGCAGATGCGCTGCGCCTCGTCGCTCCTGGGCGGCGCAAGGCCCTTGATCTCGATCTGGAACGTGCCCTGTTCCTCGTTGAAACCCACGTTGCACTTGCCGGGCTGATACCCCTCCGCGCCATAGTTGAAGCCCGGCGTCGCCTCGTTCTGTGGCGCTTTCGGACGGAACTCGAAGCGCGGGGTCAGCACCTGTTCCATCAGCAGGCTGGCGGCGATCGCCTTGAGCGTATCGTTCACCGCCTCGCGCACCGCTTCCTCGGAAGCGTCAGGCTCGGCGATCAGGTTGGTGAAGCGCGCCCGCGTCTTGCCCTCGGCGTCGCGGGTGGCGCGGCCGATGATCTGCACGATCTCGGTCAGGCTGGCCCGGTAGCCCACCGTCAGCGCATGTTCGCACCAGATCCAGTCGAACCCCTCTTTCGCCATGCCAAGCGCGATGATGATGTCCACATGGTCGCGGTTCATCTTCTGCGCCGGGTCTTTCAGCGCGGCAACAACCCGCTCGCGCCGTCCGGCTGCGTCATCGACCAGATCGGCGATACGCAACAGCCGCCCCTGCGCCGTCCGCACAAGCTGAAAGCCCGTCGCCGCATCCGTCCCTTCCCAGGTGCCGATCGCACCAAGAATGGCTTCCACCTCGCGGATCTTGTCCTTGGTGCTTTCGCGCGAATTGACGCTGGGGATATGGATGATGGTCTTTTCGTCCGGGTCCAGCACCTGCATGATGTCGTCCACATAGGCGCCGGAATAGAAGAAATACCCGATGTCGAGCCGCTTGAGCCAGCGATAGCCGTTGAGCTGTTCGTAATAGGTATAGGTGACGGTCTCAAACTTTTCCTCGTCTTCGGGCAGCAGAACCGCCTCGGCATCGCCTCGGAAATAGGATCCCGTCATGGCGACGATATGCACCCGCCCGCGCGCGATCAGCGCAGCAAGCTGACTGCCCAGCCGGTTGTCCGGGTTGGCCGAAACATGGTGAAACTCGTCCACCGCAATCAGGCAGTCATCAAAGGCTTCGGCCCCGAACCGGTCGAAGGCAAAGCGGAAGGTCGCATGGGTGCAGACCAGTATCCGGTCCTCACCCTCCAGAAATGCGCGCACCGAATTGACCTTGCCGCCATCCTCGCCCGGCGCATTGCACAGGTTCCATTTCGGCGCCACCACCCAATCGGCCCAGAAGCCGTATCTCGTCAGGGGCTCGTTGGCGAAACTTGCCCCGATCGACTTTTCCGGCACCACGATGATCGCCTTGCGCAGACCCTGATTGTGCAGCTTGTCCAGCGCAATGAACATCAGCGCCCGGCTTTTGCCCGAGGCGGGCGGCGACTTGATAAGCAGATATTGCTCGCCGCGCTTCTCGAATGCGCGCTCCTGCATCGGCCGCATGCCCAGCTCGTTGGCGCGGGTCGAACTGCCGTTTTGCCCATAGGTGACGGAAACAGAGGGAACGGAACGCTTCATCGGTTATCCTTGCTGTCGAAATACGCCTCGAAAGCGGCGATCGAGCCGTAATGCGCTTTGATGCGGGAAGAGGCCTGATGCATATATTGCTGACCGGGTTCCAGCCGCCAGCCATATGCCTGAAACATCGCCTTGTAACGACCGCCGAAATGCGCCTTTGCAATGCGGGAAAGGGCCTTGGCATCGCCCCCCCTGGGAATAGTGGCTCATGCGCGCTCCTTTGGCCGGGTGGTCATTTTGGTATAAAGGCTGAACAGATGTTCCAGCCGTTCGGTGTCGTTGCGGAAGCGGCGGCCGATATAGATGCGTTCGAGTGTTTCGTCATTGCGGTCATGGGCGGCGCGCAGATCGGCGGGCATCTTTTTGGGGTCGTAGAGGTCGGCGATGGTGGCGGGGAAATGCGCCTCTCGCGCCAGAAGGATGTCTTCGGCGCAGCGGGTCAGATCGGCCCGGTTCTTTTCGGTCAGCTTTGGCACAGGGAAGGTGTTCCAGCCGAGGGTGTTGGAATAACGGTAGCGGGTTTCCAGCTTGCCGCAGACGGTGCCGATCCAGACCAGATGCAGGCGTGAGGCAATCAGCGCCATGTTCCAGAGCGGGGCATCGAAGAGGGCGAAGGCGAGGTTGCTGACGACAGTTCCAGCAGGTTCGTAACCGACAGGAAGATAGTCCCGCGATTCAGATGAAACACTGGGGACAATCATTACCGTTTCATCGCCGCGTTGCCGCACCTCCCCAAAACGGTGCGCGGAGGCGGCACTTTCGATAGTTGCTTGCTTCGGGCTTGCCAAGCGCATCGCTTTCACACTTTCAAGCCTACGGGCAATACCCAAAACCTCCATTGCTTCGGGTAGATCTGCGTCCTTGATCCACAGACAGTAACGTGATTGTCCACGGATGAATTCTGCTGATCCATAGATACGTCGGATAAAACGGGTCTGTTGTGCAGATGTCAGGCCAAGGGCCTCAACCTCGGCGCTCGAAAGCAATAGATTGCCGCCATCCACGGGCTTATTACCAAAACTCATCTCGGCAAGTTCGCTCATGGGCCTATTTAATTTGTCGATAATGACATTCGTTCCGGCCACAAGATAGGCGTTGATGCTGTTAACCTCGCGCAAGACGGTTTTCCCATCGTCGTTCAAGGAAAACAGTCGCTTCGCCCCTGTGTGATGATTGGAAATGCCGACGATCGCCACGGTGACGCCCGCGTTATGGGCCGCAAGGTTCGCCCATTTGAAGCTGGTATGGGCGAAGGCGATCTCATAGCCCATGCCGAAGATCAGCGGCCAGAGGATCGGCACCTGTTGCCCCTGACAGATGGAATTGGTCGTCACAAAGGCGGCCGAGGTCGGCGTGTGCAGCCCGTAATCAGCCGCCTTCATGAACCAGCCCGCCACATAGTCCAGCGATTTCCAGTTCTTCGCCCGCCCGTCGAAGATGCGTTTCAGATCGTCCTTTTGTTCGGCGCTCTGCCAGGTTGACCCCAGATAGGGCGGGTTGCCGCAGATATAGGTCTCGCCGCCCTCGTTCTCGAAATCAATCTCGGCCTGATCCAGAGGGGTGGAAAACAGGTCATCGCCGCGCAGCTTCACGGCCTTGCCGGTGGGCGGGCAGATCGACAGCCAGTCCAGCCGCAGCGCATTGCCGCAGGTGATCCAGTTCTTGCTGTCCAGCGGCAGGAAATCGCGCGTCGCCTCTCGCTGGCCCCGGTGCAGCACGTCGCATTGATATTCCGCGATAATCAGCGCCAGCCGGGCGATGGTCGCCGGAAAATCGCGCAGTTCGATGCCGCGGAAATTGGTCAGGCTGATCTCCGACCGCCGGTCGGCCTCGCCCCGGCGGCGGTTGATCTCGGCCTCGATCGCGCGCATCTCCTTATAGGCGATGACAAGGAAATTGCCCGATCCGCATGCCGGGTCGAACACCCTGATTTTCGCCATGCGGGCGCGCAGGTTCAGCAGTTTGCGCCCGTTCTCGCCCGCCTCGGCCAGCGCGGCGCGCAGGTCATCCAGAAACAGCGGGTTCAGCACCTTCAGAATGTTCGGCACAGATGTGTAGTGCATGCCCAGTGCGCCGCGTTCGCTGTCGTCCGCCACCGCCTGGATCATCGAGCCGAAGATGTCGGGGTTGATCTGCTTCCAGTTCAGCCCGCCGATCGTCAGCAGGTAGGAGCGCGCGATCTTGCTGAAGCGCGGCACTTCGGTTGTGCCAGAGAACAGTTCGCCATTGACATAAGGAAAGGGGCAGGCCCATCGCGGCAGCCCCGACGCCGCGCGCCGGTCATGCGGCAGGTTCATCGCGCCGAACAGGGTGGCGATGACCTCATGCGTGTTGGAACTGTCGCGGGCGCTCATCGTTTCGACGGTGCGGGTGAACAGCCCCTCGCCGTTGAAGATACCGGTGTCCTCGGCGAAGAAGCAGAAGATCAGCCGGGCCATGAACTGATTCATGTCATGGCGGCGCGCGTCGGCACCCCATTCGGGGTTGTCCTTCAGCAGTTCGATGTAAAGCCGGTTGAGGCGGCCGGTGGCCCTGATGTCAAAGGCGCTGTCACGGATCGCCTTGACGGTGGTGATCCCCGCCAGCGGCAGAAAGAAGCCGAAATGGTTGGCGAAATCGGTATAGCGGCAGACGATCAGCTCGTCAGAGGCAAGATCCTCGGCCTGAAGCTCGGCGCCATCGGTGGCGAGGATGAATTTCGCCTTCGCCCGTCTGGTCGCATCGCTGTCGCGCAGGGCGGTCATGGCGGCGGAAACCTCGCCCCCGGCACAGGTCAGGATATGGATGTTGTTGGTTTGCAGCACTCCGCCAAGGTCAGAACGGTTCGTGCTGCCCGCGCGCAGCCGCTTGATCGTGGTTTCCGGGTTCCCGAAGGCAAGCAGGAAATCATAGGGAAAATCTTCGGCGGAAAACGGCTTTTCCGCGAGGGCGGAGACGGCTTCTTCGATTTCGACGGCATTCATCGGGGCAGATGCTCACGGCTCAGGCGGATGGAACGGCACGAATTGCTGAAACTGACCATGCCGCCGCGTAGCTTAATCGTTCACGACAGGGTCTTCCATATCCACCTTCGCCAGCCGCTTGCAGGCAGACTGAGTCTGTTACTTTAGCGGGTTGCCGCGATCCCTGGCCATGCCACCCCGCAACAGGGCCATAATCGTCACCTGAAGGGTTGTTCACACCGGAAATGGGCTTGAGAGGCGCGCTGTTCTTTTCAGCTTGATGCCGCACTATCTGGCGATGAATTCCCGCGCCGCCATCTCCATCCCGAGGAGCGGATCGCGGCCCAGACATGTCCGCGCTCGCCTGGTCGATTGCTGGCAGTTGGTCCCAGGCTGATAGGCACTTGCAGGGTTTTGCGTCCTGAAGGCAGCAGGACACGTGCGGTGAGGCCGACAACCTGCTTTCACATACAGGCAGCGATGCAGCCACTTTATCAGGATCAGAGCGCGTAACGCTGATGGCACAGCAGGCGCTTCCCATGAGCTTTTGCACTACTGCACTGCGACGTTGGACAGGCCGCGCTCTGCCGGCCCCATTGCGGGGTCTCTGGGATGGTTCGCGCCTTTCCTGCCCTTCTGCGCTCAGGCGGCGGCGCAGGGTGCTGGGCGAAACCCGATAGCGGGCGGCAATCTCCCCGAGCCTTTCCCGCAAAACGCATTAGCGGATGATTTCGGCTTTGGAGACATCATGATGCATGGTGCTTTCCTCTCTGTTGCCCTTCATGGCAGGCTGGGAAGGCGTCAACCCAGGTCCGGCAGATGCCGCAGAGCATAAGCCCCTTCGGCCCGTGGCGTTCCCATTCCGACATGTTCCGCCACTCAGCTACAGATACCGGACGGCCTGTCCATATCCGGGGATATCCCCCGGCAGTCACGCCATAGGGATATTCTGCATCACCTGCCCGTGAAGGGGCGGAGGCGCGGGGCGGCATACCTCCGGCCTGACGCTGGATTTCGGCGGCCACGTCCTGCCGGACGGCCTCGGGGCTGTAGCTGCGGCCCGGCCGCGGGATAATCTGGCTTGCGACATTTGCGACATTGCGACATTCGTTATTATTCAAAGCCTTATCTTGCGACACGGCTGCGACGCCGTTGCGACACGGGACTTTATGCCCTGCCGTGTCGCAGGTGTGTCGCAAGTTTGTCGCAGCGTTAGCCACTTGATTTTGTTCGCTTGTCGCAAATGTCGCGGATGTCGCAACGGGTTCGGCCAGAATCTCGGCAAGGGCCGCGTCGAAGTCGAAGGTCATGCGTCACGTCCTTTCTTCGCTTCCCTTCGGCGCTCGGCCCGGACGGCATCGAGAATAACGACGCTACGCAGATCATAGGCCGCCAGAGCCCGCGCCAATTCCTCGGCGCGGATTTCGAACAGCGCGGCATAAGCATCAAACTTCATGGCTCGACCTCACGATCCGATAGGCTTCCTTGCGGGCGCTGCCGCGAATGACGGTCCCGGCGGGCAAGGCCACCAGCCATCCGGCCTTCACCAGTGCAGCCAGCGGCCCGGACAGCGATTTCGCGTCCCGCAGCGCGTTCGGCCCAAACCGGATGATCTCACGCGGCGTCACATCATCATGCGGCCAGCTTTCCAGCAGCCATTGCCGCAGCCGTTCGGCCTTTGATGTCTCTTCCGAGACAAGCCCGGCCTCGGCCAGCCGCCGCGCCTCTTTCAGATAGAAGCCCGCCAGAGCGATGCCCCATTTCATCGCCTGCGGCGTCACGTCAGGCGCGCGAAGGTCGCCCCATAGTGTCAGCACCCCGGCGATGCGCGCGGCCTGTTCGGCGCTCTTGGACGCATAGGCCCGAACGTGTTCCATCTGGCCACCAGTGGCCTGCGCCTGTTCCGTCGCCTCATAGAAGCGCCACAGCAGCTCTTTCGCGCCGTGAGACAGCGGCAGGCGGCGGGGTTCGAGTTCCTGCGGGTCTTCGCCGGTCGGCATTGGCGCTTCCAATATCTCGCGCAGACGGGCCGCGAAGGCGGCGACGGCAAGTTCGGATTCCGGGTCATGTCCACGGCGCAACCGGGAACCAATAGCACTTGTCGGCTCGGTAATGAGAAACCGGGCAAGAAACCCCTGTCCTGATGCCAGCGGGTCAGCCAGCAGCGGCAGAGCAACAACAGGCTGCGCCATCAGATGCGCGGCCAGCCTGCGGCCCGGCATCTTCGCGGCTCCATCCCCGGCGCGGATGCGGTCCAGCCCGTCGCCATCCCAGAGCTTCGACAGGCCCGCCACGGTCTTAGCCCGGTTGTCGCGGCTCATCGCGTGCCCGCCGATGAAGCCCCCGGCCTCATCGCTGAAAAGGCCGATGGATGGACGCCCGGCAATCAGCAGCTTTGCGACGCCCTCAAGGGTCGGTTCCTGCACCGTCAAAAACGGCACCAGCGGCGCGGGCGGGCATGGCCCCAGCGCCCGCAGATCGGCCTCGGCGGCGGTCGATTTCGCCTTGTCCTTGCCCCCCGCAGCTTCGGCCAGCAGCCGTTTGCGCTTGCCTTCCCACAGTTCGCGGGCCGTCTCCCATTCCTCCCGGTCGGTCTTGTATTGGCGGCAGGTCTCGCGCTCATAGTCGCCCGCCCCGGTCATCAACAGCTTGTCGCAGGTGGATTTGCGTTCGCCCGACTCGGCAACGGTCAGACAGAACAGCGACAGCGGGGCATCCCCGCCCAAGGTCTCCACATCCGCGAAGGGCTGAACGGCCAGCGATGCCACCGCCAAGGCCGATTGCGCGGCAATGGCGACCGGGGCTTGGGTGATGTCCTGCACCGCATTCACGGCATCACAGAGCGGCCCCAGCGCATGGACCGGATAGGCTTCGCCTGCGGGGATTTCCCGCAGCAGCGGTTGCGGGCCTTCGGGCGTGAACGGGATAGGTTCGGGCATAGCGTTCATGCTGCGGCCCCTTTCATCATCAGAATGTCGTTCCAGTCGCGCCCCTCTGGCGCGGGCAGAATGCTGACGGTCCAGCCCAGAGCGGATGCACGTTCGGCCAGCTTGTGCCCGGCGGCCTTGCCGGGTTCGTCGCCATCGGTGGCGATAGTCAGGCGGTGCGGGCGGTCAGGAAGGCGCAGCACGGCCATGCCGGACGTGGACAGCGCCGCCCAGATCGTCGCAGGGCGCGCCAGCAGGCCGCCCGCAAGGCTCAGACCGGTCTCTATGCCCTCACACACCACCAGCGGGCCTTGGGCCTCAGCGAGCCGCACAGCGCCGCCAGCGACCGCGCCCAGCATCGCCTTGGGCGGACCAATCATCGCCTTGCCCGATCCATCGGGGGCGAGATAGGTGCGATGCACCGCGAAGCGGGCCGCGCCATCGACACGGGCCAGCAGGGCCGGGTAGCGCCGGGCACTTGGGTGCCAGCAATCGGGATGGAAACGCAGGGTATCAGGCAGGTCGCAGGTGATGCCGCGACTGCGCAGGTAGGTTTCGGCAAGGGTGCCGCCGATCGGCTGGGCCTCGTTCCAGCAGGCCAGCGTCTGCCTTTCCCGCTTCCCGGCCTCGGCCCGGTCTTCGGCCTCACGGCGGGCAATCTCGGACGGGCTGGGCGGGGAATAACTGCCCCGGCCCTCGACCAGCCCCAGACTGCGCAGGGCGTCCAGAACATCGGTGAAAGCGCAGCCCGCCTTGCAGGAAAGCAACAGGCGTCCCCCGTCCCCGTCCGCAATGGTCAGGCTGGGCTTGCGGTCGCCATGGGCAGGGCAGCAGGCAAGACCATAGCGGCCATACCACTTGCCGCGAAGGGCGATTGTCAGGGTCCGGGCGTCACTCATTGCCATGCCCCCCAGATCAGCGCGGCGACAATCTGCGCTTGCGTTTCGGTCAGACCGTGAAGGCGGCGTAGATACAGGACGCGCAAGGCATCAATGCTCATGGCCTGCCCCCTTCATGGCTGCTTTCAGCACCGCCAGCACGTCGCCCAGCTTCTCAAGCCGGAACGCCAGCCCTTGCTTGCCGGGGCGGTATTCCCCGGCAGCATCGCGATACCAGACGCGCAGATTGATGATTTCGTGCCCTTTGAAGTTCTCCACCGTGAAGCGGATTTCCTCGCGGGCGTTCTTGCGGATGGTGCCCAGCGTCAGCATTGCGCACCACCTTCCGCAAGCATCTTGGCGCTCGGCGGGAAAGACAGCCGCGAAACATCAGTCCCCGGCCTCAGGCGGTAATGGGCAATATTCTCTGGCCCCCGGTATTCAACCACAATGGGCCAGTGATAGACCTTCGCCAGCTTGTGGCAGACAGCGGCAAGCCGCCAGCCGTTCACTTCGCGGATTTCGGTTTTGGTGCTTAGGGGGCGGCCCTCGATAAGAGCCTTGCAGGTCCAAAAAACCTGCGTCGTGCTGAAATACCAGCGGTTCGAATTGCTTGCCATGCTCGGCCTCTGTCTTGCGGGCCGGGGCGCTGGGCGCTATGTTTCAGGGGTATCATGCCGCCGAACCAATATCGCCGCCGCCCCATGCCTCGGGGTGGCGGTTTCTTTATGTAGCGACAGGACGAGAGGCCAACCATTGCGAAATGGCGCTCTCCGGCCATGCGACGGCTTTGCCCGTGATTTTGACCGGGCGCGGGAATTCGCCCGCGTTCATCAGCTTGTAAATGGTGGTGCGGCTCAGGCCGGTGATTTGCTCAACGGCGGGGCGGCGAAGATGTATCTCTGCCATGATGGCTTTCCCATGTCTGTTGCGGAACATGGGGGAAAGCTGGCAAAGCATTCAGGGAACAAATAGGCGGGCAGGTAACGAAAACCTAAGCTATGGTTCACGGCTGAATCTGGCCGGTAAGGTGGCTGGTCGCAGAGGATGTAACGGGGGCGTAAGAAATATTTGTTATTTTCAAATACTTAAAACCCCCTCAGGCTTAGCTGAAACTTGCCCCCCATTGATGTTCTAAAAGGGCACGTCTTCATCCATAAAGGCTTGGTCTTCAGTCCGGTCCGAGTAAACTGTGGTGTAGTTCTGAGGGTGCTTCGGAAACACCACGCGGTTTGCACTTTCCGATACATCACCAGACGTAGTTGGTGTCGCTCCACCTTTCGGGTTCCAGTTGGCTATCTTAGCGATTTCTTCCGCCGCTGTGTCTGATACCACGCCATCTTCCCCAAGTCCAAACCTGACGCCATTTGAAATAACCCAATCCTTGAGGCTCTGCTTTACACTCCTGCCTTTGCGCGGCGCGGCGACTTCCTTCCAAGCCGCCAGCGCACACGCGAGTTTGGCAGAATAGCGCGGATTATCCGCGTTCATGATTCCGTTTTCATCACCTTGCGGGAAGAAGAATGGGGGAAATACCCCTCTTGCCTTGAGCCAACGTTTTAATTCCTCAGCTTCCACATAGGTTTCTTCCCAGTCCGGCGTGGACCGTACAAAAACCTCAGAATCAATTTTCCATTGGCCATTGACTGCGGCCAGTAGTTTTCCGCCGTTCTCGATGCAGAGAAGCAAAGGCAACTGAGGAATGTGTAGCTCGTCAGGCTGATAGCTGCCCATGTCTTCGAAGCCATTTCGGACCCTCGCTGGAAACGCCATACGCGCTTCTAGCTTGTTAGATAGGATCGAAGCCTTCATGCTTTGCAGAACCGCGTTGAACCGGCTTAGCTTTTCGCCTGTGCGATCTGATTGGAAAGCATACGCTTCGTATTGCTCATCATAAAGCCGCTCGCCCGGCCACAGACCAGCTACGAGTGTTGCAGCGTTGATTACCGAGAAATCATCGGCAAGCCGCCATAAGTCTATCTCTGAAATGCCGTAGCTGTAATCTTCGTTGCTCACCCTATCCTCACGACATTATCGCGCCTCTCGGCCAGATACCCGGCCCACGCTTCCATTATCTTGCGCCGCTTCTCGAACAGATCGGAGCGGGCATAGGCTCTTTCGGTTTCATCCCCGGACTGGTGCGCAAGCGCGGCCTCGGGAACCTCGCGGGGGAAGTTCGTCCGTTCCTGCGCCCATGTGCGGAAGCTGGTGCGGAAGCCGTGAATGTCCACGTCATAGCCATTCTCGCGGATCAGCTTGAGCAAGGTGGCATCGGACAGCGGCTTGCCCTTCTTGCTGCCGGGAAACACCAGATCGTCGTCCAGCCCCTTCGCCTGTTCCAGCACCGCCACGGCGCGCTTGGACAAGGGGATGCGGTGTGGGCGGGCCATCTTCATCCGCTCGGCTGGTATTTCCCAAACCTTGGCTTTCAGATCGACCTCGGCCCAGCGCGCCTCACGCGCCTCGTTCGACCGAACACAGGTCAGCACCAGCAATTCAAAACACAGCTTGGTGGACAGGCCCGCATTGGTTCCCGCTACAGTATGCAGGCAATCGGCAACCGCGTCGTAGGGCAGGGACTTCCGGTGTTCCTTCCGGCCCGTCTGCTTCGGCAAGCCCTTGTCCACAGCGTCCACGGGATTGTCCTTGCGCCAGCCCTTGGCAATGCACCATTTCATTACCGTGCCGATCCGTTGCTTGACCCGCCGCGCCGTCTCGGCCTTGGTCAGCCAGATCGGTTGCAGAACTGCCAGAACATCAGCGGTGCTCACGTCCGGGGCGCGGATCGGCCCCATGGTCGGGAAAGCATAGGTCGCCAGCGTGTTGATGAACTGGTCGCCATGCTTGGGATTCTTCCATGTCGGCAGGTGTATCCGGTGGACCTCGCGCGCCGCTTCCTCGAAGGTCATCACCGCCTTGGCCTCGCGACGATCAGATAAGGGGTCGCCACCTGCGCGGGCCAGCTTGCGATTCTCGAAGGCGGCGTGACGTGCCTCGGCCAGCGTCACAAAGTCCAGACTGCCGAGGCCAAGCTCGCACCGCTTGCCATTGATGACGATCCGCTGGACCCAGAACCTGCCGCCCGTCTTATCGACACGCAGATAGAGGCCGTGTCCGTCGAAATACTTGCCCGGCTCGGTAATCGTCTGCACCATGCGGGCGGTCAGAGACTTCGCAGGCTTTCGCAAAGGGAACCCAACCTTTCATTCCGCCATCCCTTCCCCCACTCAGCACGGGATCAAGGCGAACAATAGCGGAACATGCGGGAACGTGGCAAGAGGGAATATCCAGCAAATCAACGGCGTATTTGACTATCCGGGAATGCCCCGGAATATGGTGCGGCTCCCTTCGTCTCCGCCACTGCCACTTGAAATATCTATGTAATTTCTAAATTTTGGCGACTTACCCACCTTCGTGCCCGCCTTTATATTTGCGGTTGACTGCTACGGATTGCGGCTGCGGGGGTGTAGCGTGACACCAATTTTTGCACGGCGTGACAGCAAGATTTGCAGCAAGCGAGTTTCGCGAAACGCCCACCTTAAACGCCCCGTTCACGCCGGCATCATCGGCTCGGGCAGTGGGTCGCCTGTGATCGGCCAGGGCTCGATCTGAACCACCCCGCCGAGACCGGTGCAGACGTGATCGCGGACCAACTGCCAGGCCGTCTCGACCAGCGCAAGTATCTCTGCATCCCAGGCCGGATCGTCATCGATGCGCCGCCCTGTCAGCGCCATGCGGATCATCTGCGCCAGCGCATTATTGGTCCGGTTGCCGGGCGCGGGATAGACCGCCCCGCGCAGGTGCAGCCCATCGGCGTAGATCGACACCGGCGCTGCTCGTTCGGTAGCGGCACGCACCAGCAGCGGCGCTGGCAGCAGGAAGATGCCAAAGCCCTCGATCTCGGGCCGAGCCCACCGCGACGGCCCGGACGATCGGCAACCGGCAAATGTCGCACTGGCCCATCTTCGAGGTCCGGCCCAGCCGATCCTTGCCGCCGCTGGAATGTTGTCGCGGCGTGAGCCCGACCCAGACCGCGAAGTCCCGCCCTTTGGAGAAGGTTTCCATTGGCGGCGCAGAGGCGGTGATCGCTGCGGCTGTCACCGTGCCCACTCCTGGGATCGTCATCAGTCGCCGTGCCGTGTCGTCTGCGTTCGCGCGCCTGCGAAGCTGAGCGTCAAGGCCCATGATCTTCCAGCCAGCCCGGCGATCTGGTGCAGCAGGAAGCGCGCCAGATCGCGCACCGCCGCTGGCAGCATGCCATCATCTCCGTCGATGATCGCCGCGAGACGCCCGACATGCGCTGGACCGGTGGGGCAACTATGCCCTGTTTGCCAGATGCGCGCGCAGGGCGTTGATCGTCTGCGGGGTCTGGCGAACCAGAAGGCCTCGGGCTCGGTAGGCCATCGCCGTGGCCTGTTGGACCTCGCTCTTCACGGCCACGAACCGCATGGTCGGGCGCGCAGCCGCTTCCGCGATCGCCTCGGCATCGGCCATGTCGTTCTTCTGCCGCTTCACGAACGGCTTCACATAGGCCGGCGGGATCAACCGCGCCTTGTGACCCAAGCCGCCGATTGCCCGGGCCCAATGAGGCGCACTGGCGCAAGCTTCCATCGCCACCACACAGGGCGCCTGCGCTGCCATGAACTTAGCAACTGCACCCGCGACAGCTTGCGGCGGAACACCACTGACCCATCCGATCCAGCGCCGTGCGCCGGGGGCGTCCACCCCATCGATTACCGGGGCAGTTTGGGGCCGTCGCATATGCTACGCTGGAATGGATCGACAGATTCAACAATCGCCGTCTGCCCGAACCGATCGCGAGCTCCCCCGGCAGAAGCCGAGACCAACTTCTAAGCGGCTCTGGAACATGAACCCAGGGCCGCGTAACCCGGCGAGGCTCAGCCCGCCTAGCATGGTCTATTTCTACGCCCGCCGCCGCGCAGGCGAGAATGCCGAAGCCTTCCTGAGCGACTTCGAGGAAATTCTAAAAGCCGACATCTTGGCTGCAATGCGCCGACCGGCCCTCACGTGCGGGCGGCGCGCCATTGGTGTGGGGACATTCGGCGCATGCCGGAAGCAAATCCAGAGAGATCTGGCCGCAATGGCTCCGAGAAGCTCCCGATGGTCTGTACCTCCGAACTCCATGCCATTGACGCCAAGATCCGGAACAACAGGGCCCCATCCAGAGAGGGCAGATCAGCGCGCGCTGCACTACCCCATAAACCTGCGAACTTCCAGAGAACCGCCCCTCGCCCCAAGAGAGCTGTGGAGCTTCATATCAGCCGCTACAGGGCTTCATAGAATGCCGCAAGCGACGCCCCGTTGCTGCCTTTTGAGGTAGTTTCGCAACAATGTAGTTAGGAGCAGTGTGCCATCTGGCGCACGCACTAGGATCAATGCTTTCTAATCGCGAAGGGCACCGCATCGTGCTATACTATTGACAACATTGAAGCACTGATCCGTCGCCCAGCGATACCGAAACAGGTAACTCCGCAAGGTCACAACCCTTAGGCGACAAGTGAACTGTGAGCTTCAGGCCTAGCAAATGCAGGTGAATATCTTGGGCAGAACATCATGAAGAGATGAGCAATTCGCCTCTCTTCGCCAACACTGGCCCATCCATATCTGTTACCAGCTAGCGCCTATCCAGGATAGCGAGTATGAGAAACCAAAATATCTATAATCTCCGAAGCAACCTGAGAAACCTTATCTCAGAAATGGAATCGATCTCTTTTGCGGCAGCTGCATTAGGAATCAATAGGCAGCAACTAAACAAGTATCTTAGCGGAACCTCAACCCCATCCTTACGATCACTCTCGCACATCGCTGCAAGATTTAAAGTTCCAGTCGAAGATCTTTTTCTTCCCCCGCAAGATTTTCAGGAAGCGCGCAACAATGCGATCATGCGAGCGAATATTCCTGCGGACGTATCTGATACCATCACTCGGATGCTGGGGAGCAGTCCGGTCATTCAAGATAAGCTTGCATTATACTGCGGCACTTATCACAGGCTGTGCGCCATGCCCATGACGCCCAGGAAAATTATGCGAGCCGTAACAAGAATTTACCAAAGAGATGGCCTTACATACGCCACAACCGTAGAGGTTTTTTCCGAACGGGGCTCTCCTTTTTCCGATCCGAGACACATGCGAAAGCTTCATGCTTTAATTGTCAACGGCGGAGCAAAAGTCGGCCGGGGCGGCGGCGTAAAGTCCGGCCAGTTGGGGGGTGCGCCATGGCGCGCGCGCTGGCCACATAGCTGGCGCGAGCCATGGCGCACTGGCCCCTTAGGGCCAATCGTGGGTAGATATTTTATGGTGATCAGCGCTGTTTACGGGCTGTGCTGTTGGCGAGGCGATAGCTTTCGCCGTTCATCTCGATGATGTTGACGTGGTGGGTCAGTCGGTCGAGCAGCGCGCCGGTGAGACGCTCGGAACCGAAGGTTTCCGTCCATTCA
>NZ_AZVA01000038.1:0-31825 GCF_000513975.1 Paracoccus sp. J55 | reverse complement strand
CTCGACCGACTGACCCACCACGTCAACATCATCGAGATGAACGGCGAAAGCTATCGCCTCGCCAACAGCACAGCCCGTAAACAGCGCTGATCACCATAAAATATCTACCCACGATTGGCCCTAAGGGGCCAGTGCGCCATGGCTCGCGCCAGCTATGTGGCCAGCGCGCGCGCCATGGCGCACCCCCCAACTGGCCGGACTTTACGCCGCCGCCCCGGCCGACTTTTGCTCCGCCGTTGACACTGATCGGCCAGGAAACGGTCACCTATCGGCACGTGGCCTATCGCACCAACTGGGGCGATCAGATTGCCTGCGGGGCGTATTTCATGGACTCGAAAGCAAAAAGCGTCTGGGCGTTGCCCTATGGCGGCAACGAGATCGAAGGCTCCCCGGAGGTAACCGAGTTTACCGACGCCGAGGGGGATATCGTGCGCGCCGACAACTATTCGACCTTCGGCGTCCCCATGCGCTCGGTCGTGGCACCCGTCGGCACCTGCGACAACCTCGCTGTATGCTGGGGCATCTCGGCCTCTGAACTGGCATTTCAGGCGATCAGATTGGAGCCGTTCTTGTGCGCCGTCGCGGAAGCTGTCGGGCACATGGCGATCGAGTCGCTCGCCTCTGACGTGCCGCTCGCCCGGCTGAAATACGAGCCTGTCCGGGCCCGCTTGCAGGCGGCAGGGCTTCTGATCCAGCGTTATGCGACGGTGACACCATGAGTTTCATTACCAGGTCCTCCCGAGGCATCAGCACGGCCGCGGTGAATACCGCCGAGGCGCGATCCCTCACCTCGTCGGGTGCGATCCGCATCATCGACAAGACGCATCTGGTCCATGTTCCGGTGCTGGGCGGCATGCTGCTTGATCTAGCCGCCACTGATCCGGCCGCTCTGGTCCTGCACATGCAGGCGCAGGGACGCTACGTCCTTGATGCCATTGTTATGCACGACCTGCGCGGCACGCCGGGCGACGTGACGGTGACGATCCGCACCTTGGACGCGTCCCGCGGCGGGGGCGTCCTGTTGGTCGATCAGCAGCCTCTGGCTGCGCTGGCCACCCGGCACGCGCTGATCCGGGTTGTGCCCGCCGAGGACGCGATTTGGGAAGTGCCGCACCTTTATATAACCCTCGCCGGAACTGGCAGCGGGACGGTGCTGGTTCGCGCTCTGGGCACGGTCGTGGCTCCCGAGGACCCAGAGCATCCCATGTGCGATCCGAGGCGTTTGGGATAGCCCAGCCGTCTGATCCGCCAACCGCCCCGCCTCGTGCGGGGCTTGTTAATGGAGCCTGCCTTGCAGATCGAGATGTGGCCGCTCGAGCGGTTGACGCCATATGCGCGCAACGCGCGGACGCACTCGTCCGATCAGGTTGCGCAGATCGCCGCCTCCATCGTGGAGTTCGGCTTCACCAACCCCATCCAGGTCAGCACGGACGGGGAGATCATCTGCGGCCACGGCAGGCTGCTGGGGGCGCAGCGCCTCGGGCTTGCCGAGGTGCCGGTGATCGTCCACGGCCACCTGTCCGACGCGCAGCGCCGGGCGCTGGTGATCGCGGATAACAAGATCGCGGAAAACGCGGGCTGGGACGAGGACCTGCTGAAGGCCGAGCTTGCGGCGCTGAAGATGGAAGCCTTCGACCTGGAGGTCACGGGCTTCTCGTCCGCCGAATTGGACGCTCTGCTCGCGGATTCGGAGCTCGAGGGAACCCCGCCGCCGGCCCTTGGCGATCCCGACTTCGTGCCGGACCCGCCGAAAGAGAAGCCGGTCACGCGCCGCGGCGACGTCTGGCTGCTCGGGGATCACCGGCTGATGTGCGGAGACAGCACCTCGCGCGCCGAGGTCGAGGCGCTCTGCGAGGGCGTTCTGGTCGACGCCTGCTGGACGGACCCGCCCTATAACGTGAATTACGAGGGCACGGCGGGGAAGATTCAGAACGACAACATGGAGGCGTCGGAGTTCCGGCGCTTCCTCTGCGAGGCGTTCTCGGCCGGGTTCGGCTCGATGCGCCCCGGGGCGCCGATCTATGTCGCCCATGCCGACACCGAGGGGCTGAATTTCCGGGCCGCGTTCCGCGATGCCGGGTTCAAGCTGTCGGGGTGCCTGGTCTGGGTGAAGCCGTCTCTGGTGCTGGGCCGGTCGGACTATCAGTGGCGGCACGAGCCGATCCTCTACGGGTGGAAGCCCGGCGCGGCGCATTCCTGGTATGGCGGCCGGGCTAAAACCACCGTCATCGAGGGCGCGCGGCCCCCGCTGCGCGCCATGGCCGATGGTTCGGTGCAGATCGACGTGGGCGGCGAGGTCTATGTGATCCGCGGCGAGGCCCTGACGGTCGAGAGCTACGAGGGCAGCCTGATCTGGCACGAAAAGCCGGCGAAGAACCCGGACCATCCGACGATGAAGCCGGTGGGCATCATCTCGGAGCATCTCGGAAACAGCACCAAGCGGGGCGATCTGGTGCTCGACCTGTTCGGCGGCTCGGGCTCGACCCTGATCGCATGTCACAAGGATGGACGGGTCGCGCGGCTCATGGAGTTGGACGAGAAGTTCTGCGACGTGATCGTGAACCGCTGGCAGACCTACACCAGCCTCGAGGCGCGCCTCGAGGGCGACGGCCGGACCTTCGCGGAGGTGAAGGAGGGCAAGAGAAGGAGGGCGGCATGACGGAACGGCCCCGCGCGCTGCGCTTCAAGACCGGCGGCGTCCGCCGGGTGATCCATCGCACCGAGACGGCCATGGAGGTGATCGGCCCGCTCGCGCCGGGAACGCGCGTGACCGGGCTGACCGCTGGCCAGTTCTCGGCCATCGACGCGATGGAGCACATGGTGGACGAGCTCGGGCCGGCCGAGGTTCGGATTTCGACCTGGACAACCGGCCTCTATGACGTCCAGCGGGCGAAGGATATCCGGGTCGCGGGCCGCATTTCGGATATCCGGGTGCTGCTCGACCGGGGCACCTTCGAGAAGTCGCCCAAGTTCGCCGGGCCGCTGATCGAGGTGCTGGGCTTTCAGGCGTTCCGCTGCCTGTCGGTCCACGCAAAGGTCATCATCGTCAACGGCGAACGCGGCCGGGCGGTGATGCGCTCGAGCATGAACCTGAACAAGAACCTGCGCACCGAGCAGTTCGACATTGATGTCGATGATGAGGTGGCCTGGTTCTACACCGAATGGTTCGACGCGCTCTGGGACGAGTCCGGGCGCAGCCTCGACAATCAGGCGATCATCAAGGCGGTCTATGACCGCTTCGCCGGATCGCAGCCGGCCGAAGCGGGCAATCCCGCTTCGGCCCAGCCCAAGCCCGCGCCGAAGGAGCGCCGCCGCTCGGGCACTAAGCTGGAGGACATCACCATGTCGCAGGAGGAGTTCCTGCGGATGCTGGGGGACTGAAATGGGACTCTCTCGACGGGAATACGCGAAGTATCGCGGCGTCTCGGAGTCAGCGGTTCGCAAGGCGATTTCCTCGGGCCGGATCACGGTTCTGGACGATGGGACGATCGATCCGGTCACCGCCGACGCGCAATGGGACACCCAGACGGACCCGGCCAAGCAGCGGGGGGCGCATGCCCGGACGCAGCAGTTGCAAACCGCGGCGAGCACCGCTCGGGCGCAGGGCGGCACCAAGCCGGTGCCGAAGGCCGCGATTGATGCGGTGAACGACACGCTGACCGAGGCCGGGGAAGCCCCGGCCCCGGCCGGCGAGGGCGAGGTGAGCTTTCTCCGCGCCCGCATGGCGAACGAGGTCCTGAAGGCGCAGACCGCGAAAGTGAAGCTGCAGAAGCTGAAAGGCGAGCTTGTCGACCGGGCGCGCTCTACCTCGTTGGTGTTCGACCTGGCGCGCCGGGAACGGGACGCCTGGCTGAATTGGCCACCTCGGGTCGCCGCGAATATGGCGGCCGAGCTTGGTGTGGAAGCCCACCGGATGGAGGTGGTGCTGGACAAATACCTGCGGGCGCACCTGTCGGAGCAGGCCGAGGTGAAAATCGATCTTCGCTGAGTGCTGCCGGGCGGCACGGTCGCGCGGAGGCAATCTACGAGGATTGAAGTTTGGTAACGGAAGCGTTCGACGGCGCGGACGAGATTCGGCGTGCGTGGCTGGCCGGGCTTGCGCCCGATCCCACGCTCACCGTGTCCGAATGGTCTGATCGGCATCGGATTCTGTCGTCACGCGCCGCCTCGGAGGCTGGCCCCTACCGGACGGCGCGGACGCCTTACATGCGCGCCATCATGGACGCGCTCTCGCCCAGCAACCCGATGCAGCGGGTTGTCTTTGCGAAATCCGCCCAGGTCGGCGCGACCGAGGTGGGCAATAACTGGATCGGCTTCTGCGTCCATCGGGTGCCGTCTCCGATCTTGGCGGTGCAGCCGACCGTGGACATGGCGAAGCGCCTTTCGCAGCAACGGCTCGACCCGCTGTTCGAGGACAGCCCGGTCTTGCGGGAATTGATCGCGCCGTCGCGGGCTCGGGATAGTGGCAACACCATCCTGTTGAAGAAGTTCAAGGGCGGGCAGTTGATCCTTGCCGGCGCGAACAGCGCGGTCGGTCTGCGGTCGATGCCGGCACGAATGGTCTTTCTGGACGAGGTGGACGCCTATCCGGGGGACGTTGACGACGAAGGTGACCCGATCACCCTCGCGGAGGCCCGGACGCTGTCGTTCGGGCACCGCAAGAAGCTGTTTCTGGCCTCGACGCCCACGGTCAAGGGCTTGTCCCGGATCGAGCGGGAATACGAGGCTTCGGACCAGCAGCGCTACCACGTTCCCTGCCCGCATTGCGGTGCTCTGCAGCATCTCGTGTTCGAGCGGCTGCGCTGGGAATGGGGCCGGCCCGAGGAGGTCGCGTATCAGTGCGTCCATTGCGACGAATTCATTGAGGAGCGCCACAAGACCGAGTTCATGGCGGAGGAAAACGGGGCGCAATGGATCGCCACCGCTCCGCAGGAGCAGATCGACGCGGCCCGCCGGGCGGGCATCATCGGGTTCCACATCAACGGGCTCTATTCGCCGCTCGGCTGGCTGTCCTGGTCGGACATTGCCCGCCAGTGGGAGGGCGCGCAGGGCGACGATTCGAAGCTGAAAGCCTTCAAGAACACGATCCTCGGGGAGACGTGGCAAGAGAAAGGCGAGGCCCCGGATTGGGAGCGGCTCTACGAGCGCCGCGAACAGGACCGGCGGTTCGGCATCGTCCCGATGGGCGCGCTGGTCCTTACGGCCGGCGTCGATATCCAGCGCGACCGGATCGAGGTTTCGATCTGGGGTTGGGGCCGCGACCTCGAGTCGTGGCTGGTCGATCACATCGTCCTCGACGGCGACACAGCCGACGAGGCGGTCTGGGACGATCTGCGCGATCTGGTCGGGCGGACCTGGCCGCATGAGAGCGGCGTCGAGATGGTGCTGTCGCGGATGGTTGTCGACTCCGGCGACCAGACGAACCTCGTCTATTCGTGGGTCCGCTCGGTCGGGCAGTCCCATGTCATCGCGATCAAGGGCGTTGACGGCTTCGACCGGGCCTCGCCGGTCAGTGGCCCGACCTATGTCGATGTGACGATCAACGGCAAGCGCCTGCGGCGCGGTATCAGGCTGTGGACCGTCTCGGGTCCGGTGTTCAAGTCCGAGACCTATCGCTTCCTGCGGCTGGCGGTGCCGACCGACGAGGCGTTGGCCGAGGACGGGCGCTGGCCGAAGGGGTTCATCCACCTGCCCGGCACGACGAGCGCCGAAATGGTCAAGCAGCTGACGGCCGAGCAGCTGATGACCACCAAGACGAAGAAGGGCTACTCGAAGCTCGAATGGCACAAGATGCGCGAGCGCAACGAGGTGCTCGACTGCCGGGTCTACGCCCGAGCCGGTGCCTGGCTCATGGGCATGGATCGCTGGGACGAGGCTCGCTGGGCTGCGCTCGAGGCGCAGGTCCGGCCGGTGCCTGACCCTTATTCGGAACCGAAACCCGCAGGGCGTCCTGTCGCGCCCGCGTCGAGACGGCGGCGGCAATACGCCAGCCGCTACATGGAGTAACGCATGACGCTGGAACAGATGAAGGCGCGGCTCGAGGTGCTTCTCGAGGCGCGGTTCTCGGGTGTGCGCACGGTCAGCTACGAGGGCAAGCGGGTCGAGTATGAATCCGCTGCCGATCTGGCCCGCGCCATCGCGGACCTCGAGCGCCGCATTGCCAAGGCCGAAGGCCGGGGCCGTTCCCGCGTCATCAAGACCTATGCCGTAAAGGATCTGTGACATGGGGGTGATGACGTCCTTTCGGCGCCGGTTCGGGGCCTTCTTCGGAATGGGTGGCTTCGACGCAGCCCTCTCGCATCGCCGGTTGCGCGGATTTCGTCCGGCCCGGGCACATGTGAATACGCTTCTGGCCTCGGCCGGGCCGGAAATGACCAGCCGGGGCCGCTGGCTGGTGCGCAATAACGGCTATGCCGGGAACGCGGTTGAAAGCTGGGCAGCGAATGCCGTTGGCGACGGCATCAAGCCGAATTCGCAGATCAAGACCGCCTCTCGCAAGCGGGCGGTGCAGCAGTTGTTCCTCGACTGGACGGACGAGGCAGATGCCGAGGGCCTGACGGACTTTTATGGGCTGCAGCGCCGCGCGGCGCGCGAGGTGTTCGTGGCGGGCGAGGTATTCCTGCGCTTCCGGGCCCGCCGCCCGCAGGACGGCCTTTCGGTGCCGTTCCAGATCCAGATGCTGCCATCGGAAATGCTGCCGATGGACAAGAACGAGCTCCTGCCCTCGGGCGCGGAGATCCGGCAGGGGATCGAGTTCGACCTGATCGGTCGGCGGGTGGCCTATCACTTCTACAAGCGGCACCCCGGCGATACAACGCTGCGCGGCGTTGCCGCGGGTGAGACGGTGCGGGTGCCTGCCGAGGACGTGGTTCATATCCTCGACCCGGTCGAGGCTGGCCAGCTTCGCGGCGTGTCCCGCTTTTCTGCGGCGATCGTCAAGATGTTCTTGCTCGATCAGTATGACGATGCCGAGTTGGACCGGAAGAAGGTTGCTGCGCTCTATGCGCTGTTCGTCACGTCCGGTCTTGGTGAGGACGGGCCGATTCCTGGCGAGGGATCGGCCGATGATGGCCAGGAGCCGGACCCCATCGAGCTTTCGCCTGGCACGGTCCTTCGGCTCGAGGAAGGCGAGGATATCAAGGTGGCCGACCCGGCCGAATCCGGGTCGACCTATGAGCCGTTCCAGTATCGGACGCTGCTGCAGATCGCGGCAGGGCTCGGCATTCCTTACGGCTATCTGACCGGGGATAGCGCGAAGGGGAACTTCGCGAACTCGCGCCTGATCCTGATGGAGTTCCGCCGTCGCGTGGCCGCGTTCCAGCATGGCGTCATGGTATATCAGATGTGCCGGGCGGTCTGGGCGCGGTTCATGGACACGGCGGTGCTGTCCGGCGCTCTTGACCTTCCCGGCTATGAGACCAAACGCCGGGACTATCTGCGCTGCGTCTGGCTGCCGCCCCGGTGGGATTGGGTCGATCCGCAGAAGGATATTCGTGCGGAACTGGACCAGATCGAGGCCGGTCTCAAGAGCCGGTCGCAGGCCATCTCCGAGCGCGGATACGACGCCGAGCAGCTGGACGCGGAAATCGCGGAGGATCGGAAGCGCGAGAAGCGTCTCGGTCTCGATTTCAGGCGGGCTGGATCGCCCGGGCGCGCTGTGGCCGGCAAGGACGAACCCGAGGACGAAACCCGGCCGGAAGATCGGCCCGAGGACAGAGAGTAACCCATGCGTTTTCCAGAGATTGCACGGCGGGCGTTCAACGCCCCGCTACTGGTCGACCCTGCCAAGGCGCAGGCGTTCCTCGCCGGGTTCGGCGCCCGAATCCTCGGGGGGCAGATCATCCTGCCCACGGTGGACGTGCCGCAGGAACGCGCCGAGCGCGCGGGCCGCGTCGGGCCGCGCATGTCCATCATCGGCGGCGATGTGGCGAAGCGTCGGCGCGAGCGCGGCGATGCGCTATATCCCGTCCGGGATGGCATCGCCATCATCGAGGCGACCGGCACCATGGTCCATCGCGGGGCTTGGCTGGGGAACTCCTCGGGGGAGACGTCCTACGAGGGGCTGGCGGCGCAGTTCGAGGCGGCGGCGGCCGATGGTTCGGTGCGCGGGATCGCGGCCGAGATCGACACCTTCGGAGGTCAGGCGGCGGGCGCTTTCGACCTGGCGGACCTGATCCGCTCGGCCCGCGCCGCAAAGCCGGTCTGGGCCTTCGTCGCGGAATCCGCCCTGTCGGCCGGCTATGCCATGGCCAGCCAGGCGGATCGGATCATCCTGCCGCGCACGGGCGAGGTCGGCAGCATCGGCGTCGTGGCCATGCATGTCGATTACAGCGAGCGGCTGGCCGAGGACGGCATCGCCGTCACGCTGATCCATGCCGGCGCGCACAAGGTCGACGGCAACCCCTTTGAGCCTCTGCCTGATCCCGTCCGGGAGCAGATGCAGGCGGAGTGCTCGCGGCTCCGCGAAATCTTCGCGGAGACCGTCGCCGCCGGGCGCGGGAATCGGCTCTCGCAAGAGGCCGCGCTGGCCACCGAGGCCCGCGTCTACAGCGGCGAACAGGCGGTCGAGGCTGGGCTGGCCGACGAGGTGTCGGACCTGCGCAGCGCCTTCTCGGCCTTCGCCGCGAAGGTCAACGGCCGCGCCGTCAACATCCCTTTCACCGGAGCCGCCGCGAGCGGTGCAAAAAAGGAGACGACTATGTCGACCCAAACGACCACGACCACCGCGTCGGCGGAAACCGAAACCCCGGAAGCCGAGGCGGAAACCACCACGACCACCGCGCCCCAGGCCGGCGACGAGAAGGAGCAGGAACAGCCGCCCGCTGCTGCTGCGGCTCCGGCCGCTGCCGCGGCGGCGGCGCAGGGCTCGATCTCGCGGGCCGATGCCGCCGCGCTGGCGGATATCGCGGCGCAGGCTTCCCGGCTCGGGGTGAGCGTCGATCTGGCGTCGGCGCTGCGCGACGGCAAGTCGCCGGACGCGCTGCGCGCCAGCGTCCTCGAGGCGGCGGCGAAGGCTGCGGATGGGACCCACGTCAGCACCGCGCACAAGCCCGCCCCCGGTCCCGGCGATAAGCCGAAGGCCGAGAGCCCCATCGTCGCGGCGGCGAAGAAATCCGCCGAGGCGGCCGCAAACCGTCAGACCAAGCACTGAAACGCGGCGGCGGTTTTCCCGTCGCCGTCCCTCTCACCCCTGAAAGGAAACGGACATGGCTCCGCTCGTTAAAGGCCCCACCGAGGGCGATATCCTGAAGTTCGACCTCGACAAGAATTACACGCGCGAGGTCGTGACCCTGAAATCCGGCACCAACTATGCGCTCGGCTCGGTGCTGGGCGAGGTCACCGCCGATGGTGAGTTCGCCCTTTCGCCCGATGCGGAGACGGTCGGCCTTGAGGGGGCGGAAGAAGCAGCCGCCGTGCTGATCGTGGCAGTCGACGCCACCGATGCCGACATGCCCGGCGTCGTCATCCGGCGCGGGCCGGCGATCGTCGCGCAGGATGAGCTCGTTTTCGACGCCAGCGTGAACGACGACACCAAGCGCGCCGCCAAGCGGGCGCAGCTGGTCGCGCTCGGGATCATCCCGCGCGTCAACGCGTAACCGGCGCCCCCGCGCCTTCTTTGCAATAGGAGCATTCCATGACTGTCATCCGTAACCCGTTCGACGCGGGGGGTTACTCGCTTGCCGAAATGACGGAAGCGATCAACATCCTGCCGAACCTCTACACCCGCCTGGGCCAGATGGGCCTGTTCGAGTTCGAGGGCGTGACCCAACGGTCGGTCATCATCGAGCAATATGAGGGCGTCCTCAATCTGCTGCCTTCGGTGCCGTGGAGTTCCCCCGCCACGGTTGGCTCGCGCGAGGGCCGCTCGATGCGCTCGTTCGCCATCCCGCACATCCCCCATGATGATGCGATCACGGTGGCGGACCTGCAGGGCCAGCCGGCCCTGGGCTCGGATCAGCCGGACCAGCTTGCGGTGGTCATGAACCGTAAGCTGACGCTGATGCGCCGCAAGCATGCGGCCACCCGCGAATACATGGAGGTCAACGCGCTGCGCGGCATTGTAAAGGATGGCGCGGGCGTGACCCTCTACAACTATTTCACCGAGTTCGGCCTGACGCAGATCTCGGTGGACTTCGTCCTCGGCACGGCCGGCACGGATGTGCAGACCAAATGCCGCGACGTGACGGGGCAGATGGAGGACGAGCTTCAGGGCGAAACCATGACCTATGCGCATGTCCTCGCCTCGAAGGAGTTCATGGACAAGCTGCTTGCCCATTCGAAGGTCAAGGAAGCGTATCAGTTCTACATGGCCGGGCAGCAGCCGCTGCGCGAGAACGTGACGCGCCGCTTCAACTTCATGGGCCTCATCTTCGAGGAGTATCGCGGCACGGTCACCCTCTCGACCGGCGCGACCGAGCGGCTGATCCCGGCGGGCGAGGCCATCGCCTTCCCGATCGGCACCATGGACACTTTCAAAACCTATGGTGCGCCGGCGGACCTGCTGGAGACGGCCAACACTCTCGGCCTGCCCCTTTACGCCCGCCAGCTTCTCGAGCCGAAGGGCCGCTGGATCGACCTGATGACGCAGGCGAACATCCTGCCGCTGAACAAGCGGCCCCGCCTGGCCATCCGGCTGTTCAGCAGCAACTGATCCCCAGCGCCGCGCGCTTCCTCGGCGCGCGGCGCTCTCACGTTACTTGGAGCCGCACAGCGGCCCGGACGCTTGCCAGCGCCGGGCGCATGGCTCTGTCTCTCTGGAAACGGTGACCTGCCATGACCGCCTTCGCCATCGGCGTCGACGTCCTTTTCCGCGATCCGCACCTTGGCCGCGATGCGCTGTGGCGCGCTGGCGGCTCGGGCGATGGCGTTACGGTTCGGGTGATCACCCGCGCCCCCGACGACATTGTCGAATGGCGCGAGTCGCGCGTCCGCACCCCCACGGTGTTCATCGACGTGCGGGTGTCGGAGGTGCCGATCCTGTCGAAGGGCGACACCTTCGAGATTGCCGGGGCCGTGTTCGCGGTGACCGGAGCGCCGGAGCGTGATTCCGAGCGGCTGGTCTGGAAGGCGGAGGCGCGCGAGGGATGAAGATCGATATCAGCCTCGACGCCAATATCGCCGGGATGATGGAGTCGGAAATCCTCGCGGGCGAGAAGGCGGTGACCGGCGGCGTCCGCGAGGTGGCCGATTGGGTTAAGGCGGAATGGCGCGGACAGGTGACCGGCGCGGGCCTCGGTCAGCGGCTCGCCAACACCATCCGGCAGAACAACTATCCCGCGCGGGGCGAGTCGCTCGGCGCAGCCTCGCTGGTTTATGCGCGTCCGAACCGGAAGCGCCGCAGCGCCAGCGCGGCGGACGTGATCGACGCTTTCGACCGGGGCGCGCTTATCCGCTCGCGCGATGGCTTCTTTCTGGCCATCCCGACCGCCGCCGCGGGCATGAAGGGCTGGGGCCGCGAGCGCATCACGCCCGGCGGCTGGGAAAAGCGCAACGGCATGCGGCTCCGCTTCGTCTATCGCCGCGGTCGCCATGCTCTGCTCGTCGCGGATGATGCCCGGATCGGCCGGGACGGTCTGGCGCGGCAGAAGCGCGGCCGGCGTCGGAGGGATGGGATTCTGACCGGTGCGGCAACGGTGCCGATCTTCGTGCTGATCCCGCAGGTCCGGCTGAAAAAGCGGCTCGATCTCGCGCCGGTGGCGCGCGCCGCCGAGTCCCGCCTGCCGGCGGCGATCCTGCGGCGTTGGAAATAGGAGGGCGGGATGCCGAGCAAATCGGAGCAGGTGCTGCAGGCGCTTCACGGTGTTCTAGTGGCGGGCTTGCCTGGCGTCACGGTGCTGCGCAACAGTTCCGTGCCGGAGGAAATCCCGCCTGCGGGCCTCGCCATCCTGCACGATGGCGACCCCGGCGAGTATGAGTTCCTGTTCTCGCCCGCCCGCTATTTCTACGAGCACCGGGCCGAGATCGACGTCATTGTCGAGGGCGCCGAGCCGGAGGCTCGGGACGCGGTGTTCGACGCCATCAAGACCGGTATCGCCGCCGCGCTGGCGGTCGACCGGACGCTGGGCGGGCTTTGCGACTATGTGCTGGGGGAGGCCCCGGCTCCGAGCGAGTTGCCGGTGGAAGGCTCCGCCGGGCTCAAGGCCGCGGTGATCGCGGTCACCCTGCAATACGACACGCCGGACCCGCTGGCGTAATCAAGCGGCACTTTAACAAGGCCCTGCCGGGCTCAACCAACCACAGGAGACTTGACTATGGCACGTGCGCAGGGCGCGCGGGCGCAGATGGCGCTCGCCTTCGAATCCATCTACGGGACGCCGCCCGCCGCAGGCGATTTCTGGCGCATTCCGTTCGCCAGTTCGAATCTTGGCTCGGAGCAGCCGCTCCTGTCCTCGGAGCTTCTCGGCTACGGGCGCGATCCTCTACCGCCGGTCAAGGACGCGATCACCGCCGATGGAGATATCGTCGTTCCGATCGACGCCCGGTTTTTCGGCATCTGGCTAAAGGCGGCTTTTGGGGAGCCGGTCAGCACCGGGACCGGGCCTTACGAGCATGAGTTCCAGTCGGGCGGCTGGACGCTGCCGTCCATGTCCATCGAGGTCGGCAACCCGGAGGTGCCGCGCTTCGGCCTGAATACGGGCTGCGTCCTCAACACCCTGTCGTGGACGATGAACCGCTCGGGCCTCATCACGGCGACCGCGAACCTCATTGCGCAGGGCGAGGCCACGGCTCCGGCATCGGTGGCCGGAACGCTGGCCGAAATGGCGCTGACCCGGTTCGGCGCGTTCAACGGCGCGGTGAAGCGGAACGGCCTGCAGCTGGGCAACGTGACCTCGGCCGAGGTCACCTACTCCAACAACCTGGACCGGATCGAGACCATCCGCGACGACGGCATGATCGACGGGGCAGATCCGTCGATCGCCGCCTGCACCGGCAACATCAACGTCCGCTTTGCCGACACGACGCTCATCGACCAAGCGGTCAACGGCCAGTCCTGCGAGCTCGAGTTCTCCTATTCGCTGGGCGCGGACGCTAGTTTCGTCTTCACGGTGCATGACGTCTACCTGCCGAAGCCGAAGGTTGCGCTCGAAGGCCCCGCCGGGGTGCAGACCGCCTTCGCCTGGCAGGCCGCGAAGGATGGCGTGATCGGCCGCATGGTCACCGCGGTGCTTACCAATGACGTGCCGGCCTACGCGAACCCCTGACCTCTGAATCCCCATCACCTGTCCGGCCTCGGGCCGGGCGGGGTCGATTCCGTCAACCTGAAACCCTGAAAGGAAAACTCGGATGATCCGTCTCAATCTCGCGGCCGGGCCGAAATGGTTCGACCTTTTCGATGGGGTGCGCTTCAAGCTGCGCCCGGCCAGTTCGACCATCATGGCGGAGGCCCGCGGTTCGGCGCGCCTTCAGAAGATGGTCGAGGAGGACGCCAGCAACGAGGCGCTTTCGATCTGTCTGGCAAAGGAGGTCGCCCGGCTCGCGCTGGATGAGTGGGAGGGCATCTGCGACGAGGACGGCAAGCCCATGGAGCCGTCGCCCGAGGCCATCGACGCGGCCTTGGATATCTGGCCGGTTTTCGAGGGTTTCCAGTTGAAATACATGGCTGCGGCCATGCTGCGGGAGCAGGAAAAAAACGGCTCCGCGCCCTCGCAGAATGGCACTTCGGCGGGGGCGACGGCTACTGCGAAGGCTGCCCGGAGCCGTGCCAAGAGTGCCCCTACCAAGTCCACCGCCCGGAAACGATAGAGGGCGCCGAGGTCTGGAACCTCGCAAAGATGATGGTCGGCCAGCAGCGCGTTGTCGCCGGCCTTTCCTCCCGAGCACTGGTCACCGGATGGGACTTGGGTGCGGGCCTGCAGATGGCCCGCGCCCTCGGAGTGAACATGCTTCTCGCCGCCGAGATGCTCCCGGTTTTCGAGCAGATCGCGGTCATGAAGTTCAACGAAAGCGAAGGGGCGCATAGCTATGACTGAAAGGCGGGTAAATGTGCGCCTCGCCGCCGTTGGCGGTGACAAACTGAAAGCGGACCTCGTCTCCATCGGCAAGGAAGGCCGGCAGGCGCTGCGGCTGATCGAGGATTCGAGCGCGCCCGCCTCGGCCGGTCTGAACATGACCGGGCAGGCCGCGAACGACCTGATGGGCCGTCTCGAGACGCTGGCGGTGCGCGCTGCGCGCGCCGCCGCGAACATGAACGAGATGGCGACCTCGGGCACCAATGTCATGTCGCGCATCAATGCCGCCACGGGCGTCTCTGGCGGCTTGGCGCGGGATTCCGAGGATATCACCGCCTATGGCCGCGCCCTCGATGACCTGCGGGCGAAGTTCAACCCGCTGTTCGCGGAGCAGCGCCGCCATGCGGATATGATCGAGCAGATCGACCACGCGGCAAAAGTCGGGGCGATCTCGCTGGACGAGTGGGTCGCGGCAACGCGCCGCGAGGAGGCTGCGAACGCGGCGGCGGCGAATTCCATCCGGCAGCGGCAGGCCGCGTTCGACAATCTCGTGAACACGGGCCTGCGGGACAAGATCAACGAGATTGTCGGCGTGACCGGCGAGCTTGCCCGGACGCAGGCGGATATCGAGGCTTATGGCCGGGCCCTGGATGATGCTCGGGCAAAGTTCAATCCGCTGTTCGCTGAGGAGCGCCGTCACGCTGACGCGCTGGCCGAAATCGACCGGGCCCACAAGGCTGGTGCCATCTCCATGCAGGAGTGGGAAGCGGCGACCCGGCGCGAGATCGCCGCCAACGAGCAGGCGGCTGCGTCGATCCGTTCTCGCCTCGCGGCCATGGACAACATGATCAATACCGGGCTGCGGGACCGCATCGACAGCATCACAGGCGTGTCGGGCAGCCTGGCGCGCAGCGCCGACGATGTGGCGGCCTACGGCAAGGCGCTGGATGACGCTCGGGCGAAGTATAACCCGATGTTCGCGGCCATTCAGCGATACCGGCAGGGCCTGGCCGATATCCGGCAAGCGCATGCGGCCGGCGCGATCTCGGCCGACGAAATGACGGCCGCCATCTCTCGACTGCGGCAAGCCTCGCTGAACGATATCGGCATCATCAAGGGTCGGGTGCAGGGCTATCAGGCCATGGAAAAGGCCGGCGGTCAGGCGCGCTTCCAGATGGTGCAGCTTGGCTACCAGCTGAACGATATCGGCGTCTCGCTCGCCTCGGGGCAGAACCCGCTGATCGTCATGGTCCAGCAGGGCGCGCAGATCGCGCAGATCTACGGCAATGGTCAGGGCGGTGTTTCGGCCATGTTCCGACAGATCGGCGGGCTGATTACCGGCCTGCCGGGGCCGGTGAAGGCGTTCGGCATCGCCGCCGGTATCGGCGCGCTGGCCATCGCGGGCCTGACGCATGAGATCAACAAGACCACGGACGTCACGGTCGGCTTCGGTGACACCGCCAAGGCAGTTTTCCAGGTCATCGGGCAGGACATCGTGGCCTTCATCAAGCCTGCGGTCGACGCCATCGCGCCGTGGTTCCAGTGGGCTTGGGACAAGGTGGTCGCGGGCGTGAAGTGGGTCGGCAACATGCTGATCAACGGCATTTCCGCCGCGGTAACCGGCATCCGTGTCGCCGTCGACATGATTCCGGTCATCTTCGAGGCGGGCTTCTTGAAAGCGAAGGCGGTAGCCCTCAGCGCCTTGGGCGGCATTGTGGACGGCGTCGGGTATGTGATCGATGCCGCCGCTCGGACCCTGAACTCCGTTTTTGGCACCAATCTTCCAACCGGCAGTAATGCTGCCTGGGGCATCGGCGCACAGCTTGAGGACATGGCCGCTGAGGCGGAAACGGCAGGCTTCTACGCCGGGCAGGCTGCGAAGAAAGGCTTGGCTGCCGGGCTGGATGATATCTCCGATATCATGAGCCGCGATCCCATGGGGGATTTCTTTGACCGGGTCCGCGATCAGGCCATTCAGAACGCCATCGACCGCCAGAAGGATGACAAGAAGGGCGGCAAGGGCGGGAAGTCGGCCAAGCAGCAGGAAAAGGACGAGGCCGACGATCTCATTAAGTCGCTGCAGCAGGAGTTGGCGGTCCTGCGGGAGACGGACCCGATCAAGAAGAAGATGCTCGAATATTCCGAGCAGCTGAAGAACGCGACCGACGAGCAGAAGCAGAAGGTGCTCGAGCTTGTCAGCGTGCTCGACCGGGAAAAGAACGGCTGGGCCGCCATCGGGCGGACGCTGCTGGAATATTCCGAGGAAGCCAAGCGAATCGGGGACGATATCGGGCAGGCCCTCGTTGGTGCCTTCCAGGGCGCAGAGGAGGCGATCGGCAATTTCGTCAAGACCGGCAAGCTGGATTTCCGCGACCTGGTGACCTCGCTCATGGCGGACCTGGCGAAGCTGGCGGCGCGGGCCTATATCCTCGGCCCGCTCGCGGGCATGCTGGGCAATATGTTCCCGTCTCTCGGTGCCGGCCTGTCCGGCTACGGGATTGGTCTTCCTGTCCAGCATATCGGCGGCGGCGCGGGCTTCGGCCCGACCCGGAACGTCTCGCCGCTGGCCTTCATCAATGCGCCGCGCCTCCACAGCGGGACGCCGCTGGGCCTGCGGTCGGACGAATATGCCGCGATCCTCCAGCGCGGTGAGCGCGTTCTGAACCGGCGGCAGACTCGGGAGTGGGAGGATCGCCATTTCGGCGGCGGCGCGGCTCCCATCATCAACTTCAACGTGCGGGACGCACAGAGCATCCGGCAATCGCGGACGCAGCTGGCGGCTGATGCCTCCCGCGCGCTTTCAATGGCCGGACGAGGCAGGTAATGGCGTTTCACGAAATCCGCTTTCCCGACAATATCAGCCGGGGCGCGCGCGGCGGGCCTCGGCGCATGACGCAGGTGGTCGAGCTCGCCTCGGGAGACGAGGAGCGCAACACCGCCTGGGCGAACTCGCGGCGCGTCTATGACGTTTCCTATGGCATCCGCAACGCCGACCAACTGGCGATGGTGGTCGCCTTCTTCGAAGCCCGCCGAGGCAGGCTGTATGGTTTCCGGTTCAGGGACTGGTCGGACTATAAATCCTGCCTGCCCATGCAGATTTCCCATCCGGCTGATCAGCATTTGGGCGTTGGCGACGGGACCAGAACGCAGTTCCAGCTGCGAAAATCCTACCCTTCGGGAGACGAGATATGGTGGCGAACCATAACGAAGCCCGTCGCTGACACTGTCCGCGTGGCCGTGAACGGCGCCGAGCAGCCTTCGGGCTGGTCCGTCGACACCACCACCGGGATTGTCACCTTCGATACCGCTCCTGGCGCGGGTGCGATTGTCCGGGCCGGATACCAGTTCGACGTGCCGGTGCGCTTCGACACGGACCAGTTGGATATGGTCCTCGACATCGAACGCCTCGGCTCGATTCCTTCCATTCCGCTGATCGAGGTGCGGCGATGAAAAACCTTCCCGCCGGGATGCAGGCACATCTGGACGAGGGCACGACCACGCTGTGCTGGTGCTGGAAGGTCACCCGCAGCGATGGGGTGGTGCTGGGTTTCACGGATCACGACAATCCGCTGACCTTCGCCGGCGTCCAATTCGAGCCAGAAAGCGGCTTTGCGGCCTCCGAAATTCGCGCCGGGTCAGAGTTAAACGTCGATTCCCAGGATGGGGAGGGTGTTCTTTCCTCCGACCGCATCACCGAAGCCGATATCGTCGGCGGGCATTATGACAATGCGGCGGTCGAGGTCTGGCGTGTGAATTGGGCCGCTGTAAGCCAGCGGGTTCTCATGCGGCGCGGGTCAATCGGGGAGGTTCGTCGGGGAAAGATCGCTTTCACTGCTGAAATGCGCTCGCTGGCGCATCTTCTCGATCAGGCCACCGGCCGGACTTATCAATATTCCTGCGATGCGGCGCTTGGGGACGGCAGGTGCAAGGTCAATCTCGCCGGCGCGTCCTTCAATGGCACGGGGGCGGTGACCAGCCTGATCCGAGACCGCTCGTTCCGAACTTCGGGGCTTGTCTCATTTCCGGCTGGCTGGTTCGACCACGGAATCCTGTCCTGGACAAGCGGGCCGAACGCGGGCCGCGAGGCCGAGGTGGTGCTGCATGGTAAAAGCGGCAGCGTGGTAAGCTTGTCCTTGCTGGAGGCGCCCGTTGTCGAAATTGCGGCGGGACACGAGTTCACCATCGTGGCGGGGTGCGACAAGCGGCATTCCACCTGTTTCGCCAAGTTCTCGAACATCGCGAATTTCCGGGGCTTCCCGCACATCCCCGGTCAGGATGCCGTGGTGCGCTATGCGAAAAAGAGCGGCCTGAACGATGGGCAGCCGCTATGACCGCCGATCCTGCAATCGTCATCGCGGCAGCGAGGGAATGGCTCGGAACGCCCTATCACGATCAGGCCAGCACTATCGGCGCTGGCTGCGATTGCCTCGGGCTCGCGCGGGGCGTCTGGCGGCAGATCGTCGGCCGCGAGCCGACCGAGATTCCGCCTTATGGCCGCGGCTGGGGCGAGGTCGGGCAGCGGGAGGTTCTGGCCGAGGGCGCGCGGCAGTGGATGCTCGAGATCGACCCCTTAGAGGCCGGCCCCGGCGCGGCGGTGCTGTTCCGCATGCGCGAAAACGGCATCGCCAAGCATGTGGGCATCCTCACGGGTCCCGACAGCTTCATTCATTCCTACGAGCGGCTGGGCGTCATCGAGCAGCCGCTGACCACCGCCTGGCGGCGGCGTATCGCCTTCGCCTTCCTCTACCCCAACCCGGACACCTGACATGGCGACTCTCATTCTCGGCGCGGTCGGCACCGCCATCGGCACAGCTGTTGGCGGCACCGCCACCTTCCTCGGGCTTTCTGCCGGTGCCGTAGGCGGCATGATCGGCTCCGGGATCGGCTCTGTGGTCGACGCGTGGATTGTCCAGTCCCTGATGCCGGGGCAGAAGTTCGAAGGCCAGCGTCTGGATGCGCAGCGCATCACGTCCTCAACTGAGGGAGCGGTGATCCCGCGCGTTTTCGGCACGACCCGTATCGGCGGCAACGTCATCTGGGCCACCGATTTCCGCGAAGAGGTCAAGAAGACGACGCAAGGCGGCAAGGGTGGCGGTCCCGAAGTCGAGACCACCGAGTATACCTATTACGCGTCCTTCGCGGTCGGGATCTGCGAGGGCCAGATCGGCGGCATCGGGCGGGTGTGGGCGGACGGCGAGTTGCTCGACATGAGCAATATCACCATGCGCGTCTACCGCGGCACCGAAAGCCAGGAGCAGGATCCGCTTATCGCCGCGATCATGGGCGCGGACGCGACCCCGGCCTATCGCGGCACGGCCTATGCCGTGTTCGAGGATCTGCTGCTGACCGATTTCGGCAACCGCATCCCCCAGATCACCTTCGAGGTGTTCCGCCCGCTGACCGATTCCGACACCGCCGAGGGCTTGGTGAAGGCGGTTACCCTGATCCCAGCCACCGGCGAGTTCGCCTATTCGACGCAGATCGTGAAGACGGGCGAGGACTATATCAACTCGAACGCGGCCGAGGGTCGGACGGATCTGCGCGTCTCGCTCGATCAGCTCGAGGCCCTGGCACCGAACGTCGAGAGCGTTTCTCTGGTCGTTGCATGGTTCGGGAACGATCTTCGCTGCGGCAACTGCCTGCTCAAGCCCGGCGTAGAGACGGCAAGCCGGAGCACCACGCCGATCTCGTGGGCGGTCAACGGTGTTTCCCGCGCTTCGGCATATCTGGTGTCTTCCGATGGGAACGGGCGGCCGAATTTTGGCGGGACGCCTTCCGATGCTTCCATCGTGCAGGCCATCAAGGCGCTCAGGAATCGGGGCATCCGGGTCACCTTTTATCCCTTCATCCTCATGGATATCCCCGGAGGAAACACCCTGCCGAACCCGTATTCCGACAATGCTGCCGGCGTCGGCCAGCCCGCGTTTCCGTGGCGGGGCAGGATCACCTGCTCTCCCGCTCCCGGCTATGCCGGCACCGTCGACAAAACGGCCGCTGCCTCCGGGCAGGTATCGGCATTCTTCGGTTCGGGCAATCCGGGCAGCTTCACCATCAGTGGCGAGACAGTCAGCTGGAACGGCAGCCCGACCGTATGGGGCTATCGCCGCATGATCCTGCACTACGCGCACCTTTGTGCTGTTGCGGGTGGCGTCGACTCCTTCCTGATCGGCTCCGAGCTTCGTGGGCTGACGCAGATCCGGGCGAACGCGACGAACAACCATATTGCCGTCATGCACCTCCGCAATCTGGCAGCGGATGTGCGCACGATCCTCGGCCCCGGAACCAAGATCAGTTATGCGGCGGATTGGTCGGAGTATTTCGGCCATCATCCGAATGATGGGACCGGAGACGTCTATTTCCACCTCGACCGACTCTGGGCGGATTCTAATATCGATTTCGTCGGCATCGACAATTACATGCCGCTGTCGGATTGGCGAGACGGATGGAGCCATCTTGACGCCATGGCCGGGGCCCCCAGCATTTACGACCTGAACTATCTGCAGGGGAACGTGGAAGGCGGCGAGGGATACGACTGGTTCTATGCCTCGCAGGCGGATCGGAACGGACAGGTTCGGACCCCGATCACGGACGGTGCATTCGGCAAGCCATGGGTGTTTCGCTACAAGGATATCCGGTCCTGGTGGACAAACGTGCATCGGAACCGGCAAGGCGGCGTCGAGGTGGTGCCGCCTTCGCCGGTCTGGGTGCCGCAATCGAAGCCCATCCGCTTCACTGAAATCGGCTGCCCGGCGATCGACCGCGGCTCGAACCAGCCGAACGTGTTCCACGATCCGAAGTCCTCGGAGAGCCTCGTGCCGCATTATTCCCGCGCCTGGAGGGATGACGCGATTCAGCGTGCCTATCTCGAGGCAATGCTGGGGTATTGGGCCGACACCACGAACAATCCCCTGTCGTCGGCCTATTCCGGGCGAATGGTGGATATGGCCGAATGCGCAGTCTGGACCTGGGACGCGAGGCCCTATCCGCATTTCCCCGGCCTGACGGATATATGGGCCGATGGGGACAACTGGCGGCTCGGGCACTGGCTGAACGGCCGGCTGGGCGCGGTATCGCTCCGGGCGCTGGTTCGCAAGCTCTGCCGGGATGCGGGTCTGTCCGATTCCCAGATCGACGTCTCGGGTTTGCGGGGTGCCATCGAGGGCTATGCCATCGGCTCGGTCGAATCCCCGAAAACCTCCATTGCGATGCTCGCGCGCCATTTCGGTTTCGACGCCTGCGAGAGCGGCGGATCGGTTCGATTCGTCTCGCGCGGCCAGGCGCCGGCGGGAGAGGTCACCCTGGATGATCTCGTTCGGCGCGGCGACGGTGCTGGCGAGGTTATAGAGATGGTGCGGGGCCAGGAGACCGAAATACCGCAAGCCCTGAAATGGCAGTTGTCCCGCAACGATGAAGAATTCGACGCGGTGGTGGTTGAGGCCCGTCGCAGCACCGTGGATTCCACGCGGATTGCGGCGGAAACCTTCCCGCTGGTGGTGCCGCCGGAGGAAGCGGATCGCCGCTGCCGCCGGGCGCTGCAGGAGGCTTGGGTGGGCCGGGAGCGCGCGAGCTTCTTCCTGCCGCCGTCACGGCTGGCGCTCGATCCTACGGACGTCCTCACGCTCGACCATGACGGCCGGGCCTATGAGTTCAGGCTGGTGCAGATCGGGGACTCGGACGCGCGTGCGGTCGAATCCATCCGGCAGGACCGGGATGTATATGACCTGCCGCCCGGCGTCGGCCGGCAAACCCAGCTGCGTCGCCCGGTCCTGTATCGGGCGCCATCTCTGGTGTTCCTGGACGTGCCGCTGCTGACCTCCGACCAGCAGGCCCACCGGCCTCTGCTGGCGGCGTCCTCGTCGCGGTGGCCCGGTCAGATGGCGGTTTATCGCAGCGAGGAGGAGGACGAGGGCTATCAGTTGCTCACCACCTTCAGCCAGCGCGCTCGCATCGGAGCCCTGGCCTTCCCATTCCATTCGGGCCCGGTTGACCGGTTCGACCACGGCAACGAGCTCTATGTGGATCTGGCCTACGGAACGCTGGTCAGCATCACCGACAACCAGCTTTTTTCGGGCGGGAACGCGTTGGCCATAGAATCCGCGCCGGGGGTCTGGGAAGTCGTTCAGGCCGCGACTGTAGAACTCGTCTCTGCCGGCCGATACAAGCTCACCCGCCTGCTGCGCGGGCAGCGCGGCACCGAATGGGCCATGGGCGCGGTGGTGCCCGCAGGCGCGACAGTGGTCGTTCTCGACCAGACGCTGGTCGAGTTGCCGATATCGGAGGAGGACGTGGGAACGCCGTGGCACTGGCGCGTCGGCCCGGCCAGCAAGCCGGTCAGCGACACGTCCTACCGACACCAGCAGTTCACGCCGCAGGGCCGCGGCCTCGAGCCGTTTTCCGGGGTGCATGCCGTCCAGCCCTATCGCCGGGGGCGCGAGGCCGGTGACCTGACCATCCAGTGGATCAGGCGCTCTCGGGCACTGTCGGCGGATATCTGGGGCAATGGCGAGGTGCCGCTCGGGGAGGAAAGCGCCGCCTATGAGGTCGATATCCTCGACGGGCCGGGGATCAAACGGACCTTGTCCTCGTCCACCACCAGCGTCGTCTACACCGCCGCGCAGCAGACGGCGGATTGGGGTGCCCCGCTCGCGCCGGGGACATCGCTGCGCATCGACATCTACCAGGTCGCGCCCGTTGCGGGTCGCGGCTTCGTCTATTCCGAAACCCTCTACTTCTGAGGTCCTCATGGCAAACTCGGCCAACCTCGCGCTACCGTATCTCGCGGCTTCGCAAGCGCAAAAGCACGTCACCCACAACGAGGCTCTGCGGCTGCTCGACGGCATCGTGCAGCTTTCGGCTGCTGATCGCGGCGTGAATACTCCGCCCGGCAGCCCGGCCGAGGGCGCCTGCTATATCGTTGGCGGCGCGCCAACCGGCGCATGGGCCGGATGGGGCGGCAACATCGCCATGTGGGCGGACGGCGCGTGGCTTCGGCTCGTTCCGAAGCCGGGCTGGACCTGCTGGGTGCAGGACGAGGGCATGTTCTACGTCCACAACGGCGCGGGCTGGGTGACGCTGGCCAGCACCCTTGGCCTCTGAAAACTGAACAGGAAAGAGGGACACAATGCCTGATTGGAGCGCAATTCAGCAGGTCTGGCCGCTGCTTATCGCAGTCGCCGGAGTATGGGCGAAACTGGAGGTGACCATGATGCGAAACCGGGAGCAGAGTGCGCGTAACGAGGTCGAGATCAACAAACTGGAGGCACAGCTCGAAGCGCAAAAACTGGTCACGCAGAAGCAGGGCCTGATGCTCGCGCGCATGGAGGAATCCCTGGTGTCCATCGGGCGCACCCTGGAACGCATCGACCGCAAGATTCCCTGAACCTTACCACTCCTTGCTTCCCCGCCCGCCTGACGGCGGGTTTTTTTATTGCCGACAGGAGACCCGGAAATGTCGAAACCCTGGAAAGGGGCGGCGCAGCGCGCGACCGCCCAGGACTTTGTTGTTGCCGCCGAGGAACTCGGCTGCGACGTCGCCGCGCTGCAAGCCGTGTGGCAGGTCGAAGCCTCGGGCAAACCCTTCCGTTCTGACGGAACGCTCGAGCGCCGCTTCGAGCCGCACAAGCTGCGCAAGCCCGAGGGCAACTACAAGACCAGCGCGAAGCTTTCCTTCGCTGCGCGCGAGGCGAAGTTCGACGCGGCCTATGCCCGAAACCCAGAGGACGCCATGCGGGCGACCAGCTGGGGCGGGCCGCAGATCATGGGTTTCAATGCGCAGGCCGCCGGCTATGCCAGCGCCGGGGATATGGTGAAGGCCATGGCCGCTTCGGAGGGCGAGCAGCTTCGTGCCTTCGTCCGCCTGATTAAGTCGTGGCGACTGGATTCGGCCCTTCGCGCTCATGACTGGCGCACCTTCGCAGCCCGCTACAACGGCAATGCCAATGTCGCGGAATATTCCGCCCGGATCGAGAGCGCATTTCAGAAGCTTTCCGGCAAGGCATCCCCGGCTGTGCTGCGGTCGGGCGACAAGGGTGCGGCAGTCAAGCGGCTGCAATATGCCCTCGGGATCGACGTGGACGGGAAATTCGGCCCGGCCACGGACAAGGCGGTGCGCGAGTTCCAGCAGCGCCATGGACTTCCGGTCGACGGCATTGTCGGCCGGCGCACCTGGGCAGCCCTCGAGGGCTATTCCGGCGTCCGGCCGGTCAAGCAAGCTGCCGCGCAGGATCGCATTGCCAAGGCCAGCGAGATGGTGGCGCTGGCCTCGACCGCCGCGGGGACGGTAGCAACGGTGGGCGGCGCTCTGCCGGAATCCTCGTTGAACCTGCTGATCATCGCCGCCGCTGTGATCGGCATCGGGGCGCTGGCGCTGCACGCCTTCCGCAAGCTGCGGGACGTCGCGTGATGCGGGCGCTGGTGGTCGGGGAGGTTTCGGACCTCCGGGGCAAGCAGCGGATCGCCGGGGCGATCTGCTTCCGCCGCTGGATGAACGGCGAGGTGGCGGGCATCACCTTCATCTGCCCCTGCGGATGCGGCGAGGAGAGTTACTTGCCGGTCAATGGTTCCGGCCGGCCGGGGCCTTCGTGGGATTGGGACCGCGAGCTCGAGTATCCGACGCTCTCGCCCTCGATCCACAACACCGGCATGCCCTGCCGGTGGCATGGCTGGCTGCGGCGCGGGGAGTGGGTCGCATGCTGACCTGGCTGCTCGAGTCAAGGCTGGGCCGCGCGTTGGCAGCGCTCGGCGGGCTGATCGTGGCGATCGTCGCCGCCTTCAGCCTCGGGCGCCGGGATGGGCGACGTGACGCCCGGGAGGCCGATCTCGAACGCTATCAGAAAACCAGAAAGGAGATGGACCATGCGGATGTTGGCCATGGCGATCCTGCCGATGATCTTGAGTGGCTGCGCGGCAGGAGTAAGCGGTGAGGCGCTTTGCGATGGGACGAGGGCATCGCGGTCGGCGCATGCTGCCGCGCTGGTGGTGGACGGTGGCCCGCAAAGCCGGTCGACCGGTCGGGCGCTGATCGCGCGGATCGATGCCGGGTGCGGTGGTCCATGACCGCCCCGGCGCTTCTGGCGCAGCCGGTGGCGCGGCTGTCGGATGATGGCCGCACGGTCCTGCTGTCGCGCGGCGGCTGGTCCGGCTCCTTCCCGCTGTCCCGCCTACCCTCCCAGATCGCCTTCTATCGTGGCCTGCGAGACCGGAAAGGCGGCAAGTATGCCGCCTTCTACCAGCCCACGCTCGCCGCCCTCGAGGCGCTATCCGACGAGATCAGGCGGCGTTCAGATGATAGGGCCGGACAAGGCAATCGGCCGGAAGGCCCCATTCGGTGCTGATCTTGTGGATCATGGCCACGGTGAGCGCGCGCTTGCGGTTCATGACCTCGGACGCGCGCGGCGTCGATCCGAGCAGCCGGCCGAGATCGGCCTGGGTGCGCCCGGTCGCTTCCATGTGCGCCTTCAGCAGGTCGACGGGATCGGCTTCGGGGATGGGATGATGCCGGTCCTCATAGGCTTCGATCAGGTCGGCCAGAACGTCGAAGCGGTCTGCTTCGGGGGTTCCGGGTTCGGGCTGGTTGTCGAAATACGGGGCGATCTCGGCCAGCGCCCATTGATAGTCCGC
This sequence comes from Paracoccus sp. J55, assembly GCF_000513975.1. Lineage (NCBI taxonomy): Bacteria > Pseudomonadati > Pseudomonadota > Alphaproteobacteria > Rhodobacterales > Paracoccaceae > Paracoccus > Paracoccus sp. J55. The sequence goes on along the minus strand of NZ_AZVA01000038.1, from coordinate 6,257 downwards.
TTCGGTGCGGATCGGTCGAACGTCCATCAGATCGTCTCCGGGTTGATCTTGTCATATTCCTTATGGGTGCCGACGAACTTGATCAGCGCCCGCTTGTAGGGATAGGCGAAATGCACGATCAGGCGGTATTTGTTGCCGCCGATGTCGAAGATAACGCGGTTGTCCCCCACGAAATCGACGGTGGTTCCGAACATCGCCTTCACATCGGCCGGCCCGGTGAAGGTCGCCTTTGAAACGGTGGCATACCAGTTCACCAAGGGCGTTTCGGCTCGGGGGTCTCGCTCCCAGAAGGCGCGAAGCGTTGCCTTGGCGATGATCTGCATGGTCACTCCCTTATTCCCGTATTGGGAATGTCTCACAAGTCCCGACGCAAGGCAAGCTGATATTCCCATTTTGGGAATGATTTTTGCGCGAGGCGGTTCCGGCGAGCGGCGGTGATAGGTGGTCGAAAAGGCCGGCTTTCACCGCCTATGGGCGCCTAAAGGCCAGCGCATCCAGTCGTGCATACGGCTGGACATGGCAAACCTCCGATTTCTTTCCGTCTGTTCGGGCATTGAGGCCGCATCGCTCGCTTGGGAACCGCTGGGGTTCCATGCTGTCGGCTATTCCGAGATCGAGCCCTTTCCCTGTCACGTCCTGCACCACCGCTTCGGCGCGGGGCGACCCATGTTCATGCCCTCGCCCGACGAAGCGGGGCTATCGGTGAAGGACCGCAAGGCCCGTGCCGCCGCAATCCGTGCCGTCGCCAAACTCCCCGAGGTCGGCCGCGTTCCGAACTTCGGGGACATGACCCAATTCGACAGGTGGCCGGATGCAGCTTTCGATGTTCTTGTCGGTGGAACCCCCTGCCAGGATTATTCCGTCGCGGGACTTCGCCTCGGCATGGCTGGGAGTCGAGGGCAACTCACCCTCACATATGTTGAAATTGCTGCACGGTATCGGCCCCGCTGGCTGGTTTGGGAGAACGTCCCCGGCGTTCTCAGCAGCAACGGCGGACGAGACTTTGCGCGATTTCTGGGCGAGATCAGCGGCCAGCAGATCGACGTCCCCGAGGGCGGATGGAAGAACGCCGGCATCGTCTCCGGCATCCCCGACGCCTATGGCCTCGCCTACCGGGTGCTTGACGCTCAGTTCGTGCGAACACGCGGACACCCTCGGGCGGTCCCCCAGCGACGGCGACGTGTGTTCGTTGTCGGATATCTTGGAGACTGGCGACGTGCCGTCGCAGTATTATTTGACCGCGAAAGCCTGCTCGGGAATTCTCCGCCGCGCCGGCAATCGGGGCAAGGATCTGCCCCCACCCTTGCGTCTCGCCCTTCAGGCGGTGGCGGACTCGGGACGGACTTCGATCTCGACGGCGGACTGATCTCGATGGCCCACGGCCAAGGCGGTGCCGAGATCGGCATCGACCATGGCCCGACCCTCACCTGCAACCACGAGGCCCCCATTGTCGCGCATTCCCTGCGCGCCGAGGGCTTCGACGCATCCGAGGACGGCACCGGGCGCGGGACGCCCATCGTGCCGGTGGCCATGCCGCTGACAGCCGGCATGGCGAAATCGGCCAGCCGCATGCCGCACGAACAAGGCGCGCTAGTGCCGGTCCAGAACAAGGCGGTGGAAGCCCGCGCCGAAGAGCCGCAAGGCAGCCAGGTCAGCCCCTTTGCCTTCGATCTGCGGGGGCGCGAGGGCGGGGCCGTGCCGGAAGGCCCGCATGACACCGCCAACATCCGCGCTGCGGCGGGCGGCTCGTCCCGGTCCTATGTGGCGGAGCCTATCGCGTTCGACCGCCTCGCGGGCGGCGAGACAGGCCTCTCCATCGGGGAGGTGCCTGGCGCGCTGCACGGTGGCGGCAAGAGCGGCGGTCGGTCGGCTATCGCCTTTTCGGCCAAGGATTACGGCGCGGACGCGCAGGACGATGTGACACCCACGCTCCGCGCCATGGGCCATGCCGATTCCCATGCGAATGCGGGCGGGCAGTTGGCGGTGGCGTTTCAGGATCGAGTCCGGGGCGACGATGGCCGCGGCTACGATCGACCGCCAGCGGCTTCGCTTGAGGTCTGCGGAACGCTGGAAACGGTAAAGCGCCACAACATTGCCCTGCCATGGGCCGTTCGCCGGTTGACGCCGGTCGAGTGCGAGCGCCTGCAGGGCATGCCAAACGATCACACGATGATCCCGTGGCGGGGCCGGAACGGCGCGCCGGACGGACCGCGCTACAAGGCGCTGGGCAACAGCATGGCCCGGAACGCCATGGAGTGGCTCGGGGAGCGCATCGACATGATCGAGGCCATGGGATGACGGTGCATCGCCCGGTCCTGCGCTGGCATGGCGGCAAATGGCGGCTCGCGCCGTGGGTCATCGAGCAGATGCCGCCCCATGAGGCTTATGTGGAGCCCTTCGGCGGCGGTGCCTCGGTCCTGCTGCGCAAGCCGCGCGCGCGCCTCAAGGTCTACAACGATCTGGACGGCGAGGTCGTGAACCTCTTTGCCGTGCTGCGCTCGGGCTCAGCCGAGCTTGCCGAGGCGGTGGCGCTGACCCCTTTCGGCCGCCGAGTTCGACCTGGCCTATGAACCCGTGGCCGATCCGGTGGAGCGCGCCCGGCGCATGCTGATCCGCTCGCACATGGGATTCGGCTCGAACGCTGTAAACCGGCGCTCGGGCTTCCGGGCCGCTGGCCTGCGCCCCGGAGTGCTGCCGGTGCATAACTGGTCGGACCTGCCCTCGGTGATCCGCGTCGTCGCGGAGCGCGTCCGGGACGTGGTGATCGAGCAGCGCCCGGCCGTCGACGTCATGGCGGCGAACGATGGCCCCGGCGTCCTGCACTATGTCGATCCGCCCTATGTCATGGGAACGCGCGGCGATGCCGGCGCTGATTATGCGCACGAGATGTCGGACGCGGAACATGCCGCCCTGCTGGCGGCGCTGTTCGACTTCTATAATTAAGGCTAGACACGGTGGCGTGATAAGTGGTCTTTTCAATCATCGCATTAGAGCAAGAACGAGATGTCCAGATTCAATCCATACTCAACTTCCAGCATGAAAAAGTTTGAGATCGAGCGACAGAGAAAGAAGGCCCTCGATCTAACACGCAGATTTGAAGCGGAGCGCCAAGCGCTAACGTCGCTGCTACAGAAATCGCCGACGATCAAAGACATGTCGGAATGGATGGGTGCCGAAGAAATCGCATACTTCACGGCGAAGAAGTTTGGCACAAAAAAGCCGGTAAAAGACTCTCACGACCCGAAACCTGCGCGACCTCAGCCCGGTTTCATGGATCGACTTTTCGGTCGTGTTTCAAAGATAGAGCAGGATTATATCGACCGCTGTGCCCGCGTCGAAGCTGATAACGCCGAGGTTGACCGCCGGCATGAGGCCGCAATCAAGAACTGGGAAGATATCCGATCAAAGCACGAAGCGGATCAGCAGAAGGCGGAGGCGGCCGAGGCGGCGCGCGTTGGACGGACTAACCAGAAAATCCGGGACATCAAGAAGTCCTGGCAGACCGGCGAGGCGGAGACCGTCGTTCAGTATGTGGCTGCCGTCATGAAGATGTCAGATCATCCGCCCCCCCTGGCGCCCCGGGTGGAGCTGCAATTTGACCGGCCATCGAAGCTGCTTCTGATCGATTATCGCCTCCCCCTTCCATCGGACATGCCGACAACGAAAACGGTGCGATACAACGCAACGTCGGGCGAGTTTTCCACGACCCAGATCTCGCAAGCCCTCGCGCGGGCGCTTTACGACAGCATGTGCTACCAAGTCTGTCTACGGACAATCAGCGATACTTTCCGCGGCGACAAGCCTCGGAACATCGACACCATCGCGTTCAACGGCAACGTCGAAGCCGTGAATGCCGCCACCGGGAAGAAGTCGACGGAAACCATCCTGTCGATCTTGGTCACGCGCGATGAGATCGCTGGCATTGATCTCAAGCATGTCGATCCGAAAGCCTGCTTCAAAGCGCTTAAGGGCGTGTCTGCTTCAAGCTTGGCTGGCCTGGCCGCAGTTCCGCCGGTGCTGACGTTCAACAAGCAGGATCGCCGGTTCATCAAAGCCGAAGATGTGGAGCTGATCAACGACGGGACCGTCAACCTGGCTGCCATGAACTGGGAAGATTTCGAGCACCTGGTCCGCCAAGTCTTCGACAAGGAATTCGCGGCTCGTGGCGGCGAAGTGAAGATAACGCAGGCGTCCGCTGACGGCGGCGTCGACGCTATTGCCTTCGATCCTGACCCCATCACCGGAGGCAAAATTGTCATCCAAGCGAAGCGCTATACTCGACCGGTCGGTGTCAGTGCGGTGCGCGATCTTTATGGCACAGCCCAGTCGGAGGGCGCCTCCCGTGGGATTCTCGTCACGACCGCGGACTTTGGGCCCGATGCCCACAAGTTTGCCAAGGATAAGCCTCTCACCCTCCTAAACGGCGGACAGCTGCTTGGGTTGCTCGAGAAGCATGGGATGCGCGCTAGGATCAATATTGCGCAGGCTCGGAGGGATATGGGCCTGACAGGCAAGATCGCGAAGAAGGTGTCGGGATGATCGAGAAGATTCAGGACGCTTCGCCTACCCAGCTGCTCGAAGTGGGCTTCTGTGGCGCATACCAGGCTCAGGTCGAATATCATGCGAGGTGGCGGGTCGTTCAGCGTCGGCTCGAGGAAATACGCGGCGATGGCGTTGCTCATGATGCTGGCGATGGTGACGTCTATTTCGACTTACTCCTTCGACAGATGGAAGATGAGCAAGCAGCGTATATCCGCAGAACCGGCGAGCCGTGCCACCCGCACAGCCGGACGAGGATGCAGATCCAGCTGACCAGGTATTGGATCGTCAGCATCGGAGAAATGCTGAGGGCTACCAGAAATAAGACCAAAGAGGGGTCAAACCTCAGGGAGAGTATGACCGTCCTTGTGGATCGCATCGGCGCGGTTCGCATGATGATCGCAAAGCAAGACGTTCAAATCCATCAAGGACCACGGCCAGACACCATCCTGTCTGCGGTCATGGTTGAAGGGTCGGACGGAAGGAACTACCTGTCCTGCGAGCGAGTATCACCTCCGAGTTCCTACCAGGTCACGCCGATCATAAACCGGGAGAACGGCAGCGTGTGCTTCCCGGTGCATGACCCGCACGGCGATATACTGCGCGCCGATGACCGACGCGCCATCTCCGACCTAATTTTGTCAGAGTTTTCTGAATAGGGGCTTGTACTGGTCAAGCCCACACCGTCTGGTGCGACACAATGATGCCTCACTCCTCCAGACGATCCTCGACCATTCGCGGGGTCAGGGAAAGCGGAAATAAAGCCAGACGGCGTACACAATCACCTCGGGAGGGAAACGGTGGCGTCGTTCGAGGCGTGTGCCCGCCATACCTTCATGTCGCATCTTAACAGCGCACCCGCATTAACTTTACGGTGACTTTCTGAGACACGCCCTAAGCGACAATGCTCAGGCCATCAGCCTATTCGAAACGGATCTTCATGCACCGCATAGTCAATTGGCGGTCTATTCGCGTTGCTAACCTTGTCCTGCCCGATTGTGCTGCACAATGCTGCCGATGGTCGGTTCGGGGAAGCCGCGCTGCGGTAAAGCCGAACTTGGCGAAGATCTGTTATGGGCCGCGCTTAGCGCTGCGCAAGCGAACTATGTACCCCGCTGCGGACTGATCGAATGTCGCTGATGGGCTCAAACTGACATTTTTTCCTGTTAGATCCCCGCGGTAAGGATCTTGCCTGCTGGTGCCCGCTCGATCAGCCATGCCAAGCGGAGTTGCTGCTGCGTCGATGGGGACGCTTTCCGGGAACGGCATGCGGCCGGGGCCGAGGACGAATGCGCCGTTCGTATCCTCGCTTCCCTTGGCTACCGACGCGTCTCTGGCCGCTCCTGAATGTTGACCACATGTTGACCGCAAAAAACGAGAGCCCCGGCGTTGACCGGGGCTTGCTTGCAAGATACTGTAATTATGTGATTTCTTGGTTGCGGGGGCAGGATTTGAACCTGCGGCCTTCAGGTTATGAGCCTGACGAGCTACCGGGCTGCTCTACCCCGCGGCATTTTTTGCGGATCGTTCTGATACGCACTGCTTCGTTCTTGAGAGACGGATCGCTTCTTTTCAGGTCTGGCGGTGACCTACTCTCCCACGTCTTTTGACGCAGTACCATTGGCGCGACGGCACTTAACGGCCGAGTTCGGGATGGGATCGGGTGTTTTGCTCGTGCTTTGGCCACCAGACCGGAAAAGGAGCGATCGGCGTTTTCC
>NZ_AZVA01000037.1:0-40703 GCF_000513975.1 Paracoccus sp. J55 | reverse complement strand
TTTGCGTTCTTCGGCGCGGTTCCCCAGTCTGTGCTCTACGACAACGACCGCTGCCTTGTGGCGAAGATCCTGCCCGACGGCACCCGCAAGCGGGCGGAGCTGTTCAGCGGCTTCCTGTCGCATTACCTGATCCGGGATCGCTATGGCCGCCCGGGCAAGGGAAACGACAAGGGNAATGTCGAGGGTCTGGTGGGCTATTCGCGGCGTAACTTCATGGTGCCGATGCCGGAGTTCGCGAGCTGGGAAGCGTTCAACCTCTGGCTGGAGGAGCAAATGTGAACGCCATCATTCGCGAGTACCTCCAAAGTTATGCGTTCGAGCGTAAGGCCGCGAGCACGAAGAGAGAGTATAAAAGGATGTTGCTGGCGCTGGGAGAGAAATTCGGAACGCTACCCCTTCGGGCGCTCGCGAGCCCGCGAGTATCCGGCGTGTTCTTGGACTATCAGGAAGAAATAGCCCGCACGCGACCACGCGAGGCGGACAATCGACTTTCTGTTTTGTCCACCGTCTTCAGCCGGGCTAAGCGTAAGGGAAAGATCAGAAGCAATCCATTACACGATTTCGAGCGCCTTTATTCCGGCGACAGATCAGAGAAGATCTGGACAGCTGACGACATCACCACCTTTATGGCCGATGCTCCTGTGGAGTTGCAGGTCGCATTGATTCTAGCGTTGCATACCGGGCAACGCTACGGTGACCTCATCCGGCTGGAATGGTCGCAGTATTCTGGCACGACCATCCTATTGCGCCAGCGGAAAACCAACGCCTTGGTCCCGATCCATGTCTCGCAGAACTTGCGGCGGACGCTGGATGGAATGCCACGGCTAGGCAGGAACATCCTGACCCGCGCGGATGGGCGCCCGTGGTTTACTGATGCCAACGATAAGGCCTTGAGCAAGGCATGGTCCGCCCACATGATCGTCTGCGGGCTGCGTCCCCAGAACTATGCAGCGTTGACGCAGCAGGAAAAGTCTCAGTTCCTGCGTTTCAATGACCTGCGAGGCACAGCGGTCACCTTGCTGGCCGAGGCCGGCTGCGAGGTGCCCCAGATCGCGTCGATCACCGGGCACACGCTGCAATCGGCGACTCGCATTCTTGAGAAATACTTGGCGATGACGCCCGCGCTTTCGAGGGCCGCGATTCAGGCATTCGAGAGCAGCCCGGCCACCGCCTTTGCAAACCAGTTGCAAACCGGCCCCCAGAAGAAGGAGCAGAGCGATGAAGAAACACAATGATGTCTGGATGTTATATGGCGGACCCGGAGCGATTCGAACGCCCGACCCCCAGATTCGTAGTCTGGTGCTCTATCCAGCTGAGCTACGGGTCCGCTGTGAGGCGGTGATTTAGTGTGCGGGCCGGGGGGGCGCAAGGCCAAAAATGACCTTCGGCAAAATCTTTTCCTGAAATCGCCGTGAGCAGCCTATCCCGCCGCGGCTTCCGCCCGCTGCGCAAGCCCGGCCAGCTCGCGCGGCAGGTGCAGGATGAACTGCGTGCCCTCCGCATCGCTGCGCAGCAGCTCCAGCCGGCCGCCATGGCTGCGCACCAGATCCGCCGCAATGGCCAGGCCAAGCCCCGTGCCGCCCTTGCGCGAGCCGCCCGAAAAGGGCTGGAACAGGAAGTCCCGCGCCTTCTGCGGCAGGCCGGGGCCGGTGTCGCCGATGCGGATCCACCATTCCTGCTCGTCCTCGCCGGCGCCGATCTCGATGGTGCCCGGCTGGCGCGTCGCCTCGATCGCCTGGCGCGCATTGCGCACCAGGTTCGACAGCACCCGGAACAGCTGGTCGCGGTCGGCACGAATCGTCAGGCTGGGCGGAATGTCGGTCAGGAACTCGATGGGCTCGGCCCCGTCCAGCCGGTCCGCCGCCATCGCCTCGCCCTCGGTCACCTCGGTCACCAGCGTCGAGAGGTTGAAGCGCGACAGCGCCGGGGCCGGTTCCTCGGCCTTGCCGAAGGCCAGCGTGGTCTCGCACAGGTTCACCGCCCGGCTGATCGAGTTCACCAGCTTCGGCGCAGCGCGGCGCACGGCGGGATCGGCGCTGGTTTCCAGCCGGTCGGCGAAGATCTGCGCCGTGGTCAGGATGTTGCGCAGGTCGTGGCTGATGCGGGCCACCGCTTGGCCCAGCTGCGCCAGCCGCGCCTGCTGCTTCAGCGCCGAGGTCACGGTGCGCTGCATGGCGGCGAGCGCCGTCTCGGCCTCGTTCAACTCGGCTAGCCGCGCGTTCGGGGTGATGATCGAGCGCGCGTCCTCCGGCGCGCCGGCATAGGCGGTCATGTGGCTGATGACCCGCCGGATCGGCACCAGCAGCAGCCTCTGCGCCGCCACGTTCAGCAGGATGGCGGTCAGGATCGAGAAGGCGGCCGAGATCAGCAGCAGCCGCAGCCCGTAATCGATCATCTCGGTGCGCAGCCGCTGGGTGTCGGTGGTGATCTCGATCAGCTGGCCGGCCTGGTTCACCGGCGCGCCGATCACCCGGATCACCTGGTTTCGCGGATCGAGAAGCTGCGCCATGGCATCGCGGATCGAGGTCCAGAACGGCTGCTCGCGCAGGTCGTAGGTGGCCGAGATCGGCCCTGGAATCGGCGAGGACAGCACCAGTTGCCGCACGTCGTTGCGCCGCAGCACGACGTTGAAGACGCCGGCATTCTCCAGAAGCTCGGATTCCAGGTCCGAGGCCAGCGATTCGTCGGTCGCCAGCAGCGCAAGGCTGGCGATCTGCGCGCGCTCTAGCCGCGATTCCAGGAAATCCAGCCGGTAGTTCGCGATCGAGGGCAGCAGGATCAGCAACTCGGCCAGAAGCACGAACATGCCCGTGAGCAGGGCGAATCGGCCGGATAAGGTATTCAGGGACATGGTAGGCTTTGCAATTCCCTCGGGTCTCGGCGCCGCTGCTTCACATAGTGGCTGTCCTTACGCAGTTCAAACCTGCGTGACATGGTCCCGGTTCCCCGGAACCTGCGGCGCCGGCGAAATCCGTGCAATGTGGTTGACTTGGGCGGCGGGCCCGACTATCCAGCGGGCCTCGAATGACCGGCGCGTCTTGCGTGGGCCGATGGCCCATACCCTGGCACGCCCTGACCCGGAGTTGAAAGATGTCGAAACGCACCTACCAGCCGTCGAACCTGGTTCGCGCCCGCCGCCACGGCTTCCGCGCGCGCATGGCGACCAAGGGCGGCCGCCGCGTGCTCAACGCCCGCCGCGCCAAGGGCCGCAAGACCCTCAGCGCCTAAGCCCTGCGCCGCAGGGCGTGGGCTTGCCGTGATGGACAGCACCCCCGAAGCTGCCGCCTCTGACCGTTCCGTCGCTGACCCGACGCCGGACAGGGCGGCTTCTGCCGTTTCGGAGGCGGGTGCGGGGGGCGGGCTGGAAACCCTGCGCAAGCGGGCGGATTTCCTGCGTGCGGCTTCGGCCCGGCGGCAGGGCATGCCCGGATTTCTGCTGCAGGCCCGCCGGCGTCCCGAGGGCGAGGCGGGGCAGGCGATCCGGGTCGGCTTCACCTGTTCCAGGAAGATCGGCAATGCCGTGGTCCGCAACCGTGCCAAGCGCCGGCTGCGCGCCTTGGCGCGCGAGGTCATGCCGGCCGCCGCTCGGCCCGGCTGGGATTACGTGCTGGTCGGGCGGCCGGGCACCACGGTCAGCCGCGATTTCGCCGAGCTGCGCGCCGATCTTGCCGCCGCGCTGGCGCGGGTGCACGGGAAATGAGCCCGCTGGCGCATCTGCTGGCGCTGCCGGTGCGCGGCTATCGGCTGATCGCCAGCCCCTGGGTCGGGCATGGCTGCCGCTTCCAGCCCACCTGCTCGGCCTATGCGCTCGAGGCGCTGGAGCGGCATGGCGCGGTCCGGGGCGGCTGGCTGGCGGCGCGGCGCATCTGCCGCTGCCATCCCTGGGGCGGGCATGGCCATGATCCGGTGCCGGGCTCGGAACAGCCGCGGGACTGACGCCGCGGCGCCTTTCATGCTAATCAGGGCGCGCAAGCGCCACGGGGACGAATGATGCGGGACAATATCGCCAGCGAGACCGGGACCTTCGACGCGGCAGAGGAGATCCACCCGCTGTTCCGCGGCGCGCCGGCCTCGACCGAATTCCGCAAGCTGCGCAAGCGGCTGGTGCGCGAGACCCGCGCCGCCATCGAGACCTATGACATGATCCGCCCCGGCGACCGCTGGCTGGTCTGCCTGTCGGGCGGCAAGGACAGCTACACGCTGCTCGCCGTGCTGCACGAGCTGAAATGGCGCGGCCTGCTGCCGGTCGAACTGCTGGCCTGCAATCTCGATCAGGGCCAGCCGGGTTTCCCGGCGACCGTGCTGCCGGAATTCCTGACCGAGCGTCAGGTGCCGCATCGCATCGAATATCAGGACACCTATTCCATCGTGAAGGAGAAGGTGCCCGAGGGCCGGACCTATTGCGCCCTCTGCTCGCGCCTGCGTCGCGGCAACCTCTATCGCATCGCCCGCGAAGAGGGTTGCCAGGCGGTGGTCCTGGGCCATCACCGCGACGACATTCTGGAAACCTTCTTCATGAACCTGTTTCATGGCGGCAGGCTGGCCTCGATGCCGCCGAAGCTGCTGAACGAAGAGGGCGACCTGAACGTGCTGCGCCCCCTGGCCTTCGTGGCCGAGGCCGATTGCGACCGTTTCGCCCGGGCGATGAATTATCCGGTCATCCCCTGCGACCTTTGCGGCAGCCAGGAAGGGCTGCAGCGCATGCAGGTCAAGAAGCTGCTGGACGAATGGGAATCGCGTGCGCCCGGCCGGCGCCAGGTCATGTTCCGGGCGCTGATGAATGTGCGCCCCTCGCATCTGCCGGACCCGAAGCTGTTCGACTTCACGGCACTGATGCCGGATGCCTCGGATTTTAGCGAAAAAGACGTGCCGATCCTGCGCGAACATTAACCGAGCAAAAAGCGTCGCGGGGCTAGGCTGCGATCCGGACAACAAGATTCGGATCTGGGAATGGCATACGGAATCGCGGCGGTTGCGGCACGGCTGGCAAGGCTGGTCAGGAACAGGGAGGCGGCGCGGGGCGGGGCACGGCTTGCGCTGGTGCTGCGGGTCGAGAATGTCGAGATGCTGCGCGCCAGCATCGGCCCGGCCATGCTGGAACAGATGCTGGACAGGCTGCTGCGGCGGCTGGTGGCGGATCTGCGCCTGCTGCCGCAGTCGCGCAGTCCCGGCTCGGCCGAGATTCAGGGCATTCTTGGCATTTTGCGCCAGCAGGCGGTGCCGGGACTGCTGGCGCGGCTCCAGACCATCTGCTCGGCCGGCGTTGACCTGCCCGACCTGCGCATCTGCCCGGTGGTGAATGCGGTGATCGTCAGCGACGAATCGGGCCGGCAGGATGCGGCGGCGCTTTATGCCCATGGCCGCGCGGCCTTGCAGGGGTGCAGCCCGTTTTCGGCCGCCGGACAGCTGCGTTTTGTCGAGATGCTTCCCCAAGCTGGGCCGGTGGCGCTGCCCGCGCTTGCGCCCGACCGGATCGGGCTGCTCTTCCAGCCGCAGATCTGCTGCGACACCGGCGCGGTGCTGGCGCTGCGGGTTCTGCCGCGGATTCGGATGGACGATCAGGACAGCTGCGATCTGGCCGAACTGCAGCCGCGCCTGGACGACGAAACCCTGGGGCTGGTCACCGCGCAGGTGCTGCGCCAGGCTTTTGCCGCCCTGCGGGTCTGGGACAGGATGGGGGCGCGGGTGCCGCTGCTGTCGTTGCCGCTGTCGGATCGCGCGCTGGCCGATCCGGCCACCGCCGACGCGATCCTGTGGGAGCTGGACCGCCAGGACCTGCCGCCCGAGCGGCTCGAGGTCGAGGTGACCGAGCCGGTCGGCCGCCACGGCGGCCGTCTGCCGGTCGGCGCCAGCCTCCAGCGCCTGGGCACCGCGGGCTGTGCGGTGGCCCTGGGCGAATTCGGCACCGGCAGCGCCGGGCTGGACGACCTGCGCCGCTTTGGCATGCGCCGGGTGCGGATCGGCCGCAACTTCATCGCCGGCTGCGACCGGCGCGCCGACCAGCAGCGCATGATCCTGGCCATTCTGGCCCTGGCCGAGCACCTGGGCCTGGCAACCCTGGCCGACGGCGTCGCGACTCAGGAAGAGCAGGCGTTTCTGGCGCAGATCGGCTTCAACGGCGTGCAGGGGCTGGCGGTGGCGCCGCCGCTCGAGCCCGCGGCGGTCGATGACTTCCTGCTGGCGCACGGCCATTCCCTGCCCGCGCCCTTCGACCTGCGCCGCAAGGCGTGAATAGGCTTGCCGATTGCCTTGCGGCTCTCGGCCAGGGTCCTGACGCACAGCGCCCGCGGGGACGGCCGCTTGACCGGGGCAGGTGCGATCATGGCCTGACCCCTGCGCCTGGCCCCTGCGCCGCGCCCGCCCGCTTCCGCATCACCGGGTGCCGGCTTGCGAATGCGGGCGGACGGGCACCGGGCCCAAGCCCGCGCGGCGGCGGCTTGCAGGGCACGGGCGGCCTTCTCCGGCATGGACCTCGGGCCTGCGTCCGGGCGACAGCTGCCGGGCCCGCCCGTTGCCGGGCTGGCCGATGTCGCGGGACCGAGGTGGCGGCGGCGCCGGTTTTCCGGCAAATTCCCTTGACCTTTGCCGGTCGCTTCTGTTGAAGCGGCCCGAACCCTCAGACTGGGGTGACGACGAAGGGCTGGTCCGGAATGCAAGACAACAACCGCAATCTCATCCTGGCGATGGTGCTTTCGGCCCTCGTCATGCTTGTCTGGTCGATTTTCTTCGCCCCCGAGCCGGTGCCCCCCGCCCAGGATACCACGCCGACCAGCACCCAGGGCGCCACCACGCCCGAAACCGGCTCGCCCGCGACGCCGGGCGCGGTGCCGCAGGGCGCGGCGCCGGAGCTTGAGGCGGCGACCGCGACCAGCGACGATCCTTCGGCCGGTGCCGGGCGGGTGCGGATCGACTCTCCCTCGCTGGCCGGCACGATCTCGCTGGCGGGCGGCCGCATCGACGACCTCGAGCTGACCGGCTATCGCGAGACGCTCGATCCGCAATCCCCCTCTGTTCGCCTGCTGTCGCCCACCGCGCAAACCACCGTGCAGGCCGAAGGCAGCCCGGTGGCTCCGGGCGGCGCGGCGCAGCTTGCGGTGCAGAAGCCCTATTACGCGGTCTATGGCTGGATGCCCGCCGCCGGCACCGATCCGGCGCTGGTTCCCGGCCCGGCCACGGTGTGGGAGGTCGAATCCGGCGCGACGCTCGCCCCCGGCCAGCCGGTGACGCTGCGCTGGGACAACGGCGCCGGCCAGGTCTTCCGCCGCACCTACGAGCTTGACGACAAGTTCCTGTTCACCGTGACCCAGACGCTGGAGAATACCGGGACCGCACCCTTCTCGGCCGCGCCCTACGGCATTCTGGCCCGGCACGGCAGGCCCGACACCCAGAACTTCTTCGTGCTGCACGAGGGCGCGGTCGGCATGACCGACGGCAAGCTTCTGGAAGAGAAATACAAGGACATGGCCAAGCTCGACCCCATGGCGGGCGAGGGGCCGGCCCAGCTGATCGAGGTGCAGGAAAACGGCTGGATCGGCTTTACCGACAAATACTGGATGACCACGCTGGCGCCTGCCCCCGGCCAGTCCTTCACCGCGGTGGTGAAATACGCCCCCGGCGCCGACATCTACCAGGCCGAGACGCGGATGCCGGTGCAGACCGTCGCCCCGGGCGCGACCGGGACCTCGTCCAGCTATCTCTTCGCCGGCGCCAAGGTCTGGGAGGTCATCAACGGCTATCAGGAAAATCCCGGCATCGACCGCTTCGTCGATTCCATCGACTGGGGCTGGTTCTATTTCCTGACCAAGCCGATCTTCCGCCTGCTGCACTGGCTGCATGGCATGATCGGCAACATGGGCTGGGCGATCATCGCGCTGACCTTCGTGCTGAAGCTGCTGGTCTTCCCGCTGGCGCGCAAATCCTACATCTCGATGGCCAAGATGAAGGAGCTGCAGCCCGAGATGGAGGCCATCAAGCAGCGCACCGGCGACGACCGGATGAAGTTCCAGAAAGAGGTGATGGAGCTCTACAAGCGCGAAAAGGTGAACCCCGCCGCGGGCTGCCTGCCGGTGCTGCTGCAGATCCCGATCTTCTTCGCGCTCTACAAGGTGATCTTCGTCACCATCGAGCTGCGGCACGCGCCCTGGATCGGCTGGATCCGCGACCTTGCCGCGCCGGACCCGTCCAGCCTGTGGAACCTGTTCGGCCTCTTGCCCTGGGCGGCGCCGGGCCAGGGCAGCTTCCTGCACAGCTTCACCCTGCCGGTGCTGGCGATCCTCCTGGGCATCTCGATGTGGATGCAGCAGAAGCTGAACCCGGCCCCCACCGATCCGGCGCAGAAGATGATCTTCGCCTGGATGCCCTGGGTGTTCATGTTCATGCTGGGGGGCTTCGCCTCGGGCCTGGTGCTTTACTGGATCACCAACAACACCATCACCATCATCCAGCAATATACGATCATGTCGATGCACGGCCACCGGCCCGACTTCTTCGGCAACATCCGCTCCAGCCTGCCCTCACGCGCCAAGACCGAGGCCAAGGCCGGCGAAAAGGGCGGGGACAAGGGCGGAAAATGACCGCCTGCATCGCCCGGATCCGCCGGCACCCGATCAAGGCGATCGGCGGCGAGGACCTGCGCCGCACCCGTCTGGCCGCGGCGCGGCGCCTGCCCGGCGACCGCATCTGGGCGCTGCTGACCGAGGGCGGCGAGCGTCACGCCGGGGCGGAGCCGCAACGCTGGCTGCCCAAGTCCTGCTTCCTGCGCGGCGCGGCCTCGGCCGGGCTGCAGGCGGTGCAGGGCGGCTGGGGCGAGGGCGCGGAGGAGGGGCGGATCCGCCTGACCCATCCCGGCCTGCCCGATCTGGACTTCGACCCCGAGACCGAGGGCGCGCGGCTGGTGGACTGGGTCCGCCCGCTCTGGTCCGAGGGGAAGCCCGCGCCCACCCGCCTGGTGCGCGGGCCGACCGGCTGGACCGATGTCAACCAGCCCTGGGTCTCGATCCTGTCGCTGTCGAGCCTGGCGGATCTGGAATCCCGGCTGGGAATGGCTTTGGGCGTCGAACGCTGGCGCGGCAATCTCTGGCTGGAGGGCTGGGCGCCCTATGCCGAACGCGATCTGATCGGCCATGTCCTGACCGTGGGGGATGTCGAACTGCGGGTGACCGAGGCCATCGGCCGCTGCCCGGCGACCAGCGCCGATCCCTCGACCGGCCGCATCGACATCGACATGCCCGAGGCGCTGGAGGCGCAGTTCGGCCATCGCGATTTCGGCATCTATGCCGAGGTGGTGACCGGCGGCGAGATTGCGCTGGGTGACGAGGTGCGGGCATGAAGGTCGCCTTTCCCGTCGCCCCCGAGCCCGATCCCGACACCGCCGAGGCGGCACGCAAGCTGTTCGCCGGCCCGGTCGATTTCCTCAAGGGCGTGGTCGCCATGGATGGGCTGCCGCCCGCCGACCGGCCCGAGGTCTGCTTCGCCGGCCGCTCGAATGTCGGAAAATCCAGCCTTATCAACGCCCTGACCGGCCGGAATGGGCTCGCGCGCGCCTCGAATACCCCGGGCCGCACGCAGGAGATCAATTATTTCACCCTGGGCGAGCAAGCCTATCTGGTCGATCTGCCGGGCTATGGCTTCGCCAAGGCGCCGGTGGCGGTGGTGGCGAAATGGCAGGCGCTGCTGAAGAACTATCTCGCCGGCCGGCCGACGCTGCGCCGCGCCTTCACGCTGATCGATTCGCGCCATGGCGTGAAGGACGTCGATCACGAGATCATGAAGCTGCTCGACCGCTCTGCCGTGCCCTTCCAGGTGGTGCTGACCAAGGGCGACAAGATCGGCAGAGAGGCGATGGAGGCCACCGTCGCGCAGGTGCAGGAGGCGCTGCAGAAGCATCCCGCCGCCTATCCCGAGCTTGTGATCACAAGCTCGGACAAGGGCCAGGGCATCGCCACGCTGCGCGCCATCATCGCCGGTCTGGACTGATCGGCGCCCGCGTCCTAGGATCGGGCGCGACGAACAGGGGCCTTCGATGAGAAAGCAGAAGATGAACCGTGACTGGATCGCCACCGCCCGCACTCTGTCCGAGGCCCTGCCTTACATGCAGCGCTATTCCGGCGCCGTGGTGGTGGTGAAGTTCGGCGGCAATGCCATGGGCGACGACGAGGCGATGGCCGAATTCGCCCGCGACATCGTGCTGATGAAGCAGGTCGGCATCCATCCGGTCGTCTGCCATGGCGGCGGCCCGATGATCAACGACCTGCTGGGCAAGCTGGGCATCGAAAGCCGTTTCGTGCGCGGCAAGCGCGTCACCACCCGCGAGACGGTCGAGGTGGTCGAGATGGTGCTGTCCGGCCTGGTCAACAAGCGGATCGTGCAGGCGATCAACGACGCCGGCGGCCGCGCGGTCGGCATTTCCGGCAAGGACGACGACCTGATGGTCTGCGAGCCGGACGACCCGGAGCTGGGCTTCGTCGGCCGCCCGGTCGAGATGAACGTGCAGATCATCCGCGACCTCTACAATGCCGGGCTGATCCCGGTCATCGCCCCGGTGGCGACGGGCATGGAGGATAACGAGACCTTCAACGTCAACGGCGACACCGCCGCCGGTGCGATTGCCGGCGCGCTCCGGGCCGACCGGCTGCTGCTGCTGACCGATGTCTCGGGCGTCAAGGACGCTTCGGGCGAGGTGGTAACGGCGATGCATCCCGACCAGGTGCGGGCGATGATCGCCGACGGCACCATCGCCGGCGGCATGATCCCCAAGACCGAGACGGCGCTGAAGGCGCTGGAGGAGGGCGTGCGCGCCGTGGTGATCCTGGACGGGCGGGTGCCGAATGCCTGCCTGCTGGAGCTGTTCACCGAACATGGCGCCGGCTCGCTGATCCGCTCGACCGAGCCGCGGGTCAAGCCGCGCGGGTTGCGCCAGGGCGACAGCGGGCTGTAGGACCCCGGGCGGGCGGGGGCGAAGACAGGGCTTGCCCGCGCGGCGGAAGCTGTGGCAGGCTCCTCGGACCCGCTGCCCAATCTTAACCGTATGGCCGAAAAGGCAATTCGATGACCCCTCTCGGACACTGCCGTCTGATCCTGACCCGTCATGCCAAATCGTCCTGGGACGATCCGGCGCAACCGGATCACGACCGCCCGCTGAACGCCCGCGGCCGCCGCTCGGCGCGCGAGCTGGGCGACTGGCTGGCCAGCCGGGGCTACGAGCCCGAGGAAGTGCTGTGCTCGACCGCCGAGCGCACGCGTGAGACCTGGGCCGGCATCGCCATGGCGCCCCTGGAGGTGCGGCCGCATATCCGTTACGAACCGGGCCTTTACCACGCCGCGCCGGAAAAGATGCTGGAGATCCTGCGCAGCGCCTCGGCGCCGACGGTGATGATGATCGGGCACAATCCCGGCATCGCCGAATTCGCCGCCATGCTGCCGGCGCGCGCGCCGCTCGACCCGGATTTCCGCCGCTATCCGACCGCGGCGACGCTGGTGGTCGATTTCCAGATCGACGACTGGTCCGAGCTGGGCCCGGCCCAGGGCAGCGTGCTGGACTTCGTGCGCATGGACGGGCGCGCCTAGGGCCTCGGCCCCATTCAGGCGGCCGTGCCGCCGCGCATCTGCGTCACCACGCGGGCGGCGAACAGCCGCTCGACATCCTCGCCCCGGCAGAGTTCGGTCGCCGGCGTCAGCACCGTGGCCGAGGCGGCGGCCGCCGCCAGCCCCAGCGCGTCGCAGACCGGCCAGCCGCGGGCATGGCCCAGCGTGAAGCCGGCCAGGAAACTGTCGCCTGCGCCCACCTTGCTGACCACCTGCACCCGCGCCGCCTCGGCATGCCAGATGCCCTTGTCGGTCGCGATGATGTTGCCGTCGCGGCCGCGTGCCACGATCACCCCATGCGCGGCGCCCGAGGCGACCAGGCTGGCCGCGAAATCGGCGGTGTCGGCGCGATAGGGCAGGGGCCGGCCGGCGAGTCCCTCGGCCTCCTCGTCGTCCATGCGCAGGATCTCGACCCTTCGGTCGCTGGCGGCGGCGACCTCGGCCAGCGCGGGCCCCGAGGTGTCCACGACCAGCCGTGCGCCGCTGCCGCGCAGCCGCTCGGCCAGCAGGGCGGCAAAGCCCGCCGGCACGCCCGGCGGGTTCGAGCCCGACAGCACCACCAGCGCACCGGGCTCGGCGGCGTCGGCGGCGGCCTCCAGCGCGGCCTCGACATCGGCTTCGGACCATTCCGGGCCGGGCATGACGAAACGGTATTGCTGGCGGATGGTGCGGTCGTCCACGGTCAGGGACTGCCGCGTCTCGCCCGGAGCGGGCAGGGTGACAAGCGGGACGCCGGTTTCCTCCAGCAGCCCGGCGATGCGCTGGCCGGTGGCGCCGCCAAGCGCGACCAGCGCGGTGCTGTCGCCGCCCATGGCGCGGATCGCCCGGCTGACATTGATGCCGCCGCCGCCCGGATCGAAACGCGGCGCCGCGCAGCGCAGCTTGATGTCGGGCACCACGCGTTCGGCGGCGGTGGTGACGTCAAGGGCGGGGTTCAGGGTGATGGTGAGGATCGGCGCCTGCTCCATCATTCCCACCACCGGTCTATGGCGGCGATATCGTCGTCGGACCAACCGAAATGATGGGCGAATTCATGGACCACGACATGCGCGACCAGCGCGCCCAGCGTGACGTCGCCGCGCGAGGCCCATTCGTCCAGGATGGCGCGGCGGAACAGCCAGACCGTGTCGGGGAAATGCTGCGGCTCGCTGGCGGATTTCTCGGTCATCGGCACGCCGTCGTAAAGCCCGGTCAGTTCCAGCGGGTCGTCGATCTGCAGCTCGTCGAGGAATTCCTCGCTGGCGAAATCCTCGATGCGCAGCACGACCTGCGCGGCGGGTCCGGCGAATTCCGGCGGCAGCCCGGCGATGGCCTCGCGCGCCAGTTCCTCGATCATGGCCGCGTCGGGGGCCTCGGCGTCTTTCCAGTCAAGCATCGGCTAACCTCGTCTTTGGTCCCGATATGGACAAAAACCGCCGTTTGTGAAAGAGCGAAGCCGACAGGAGACACCCATGACCACCACCCGTTTCGCCCCTTCGCCCACCGGCCACATCCATGTCGGCAACCTGCGCACGGCGCTGATGAACTATCTGATCGCGCGCAAGGCGGGCGGCACCTTCATCCTCCGGCTGGACGATACCGACCGCGAGCGGTCGAAGCAGGAATATGCCGACGGCATCCAGCGCGACCTGGAATGGCTGGGTCTGCAATGGGACCGGATCGAGCGGCAGTCGGACCGCCTGGACCGCTATACCGAGGCGGCGCAGGGCCTGCGCCAGGCCGGCCGGCTCTACGAGGTGTTCGAGACCCCGACCGAGCTGGACCTGAAGCGCAAGAAGCAGCTCAACATGGGCAAGCCGCCGGTCTATGACCGCGCCGGGCTGAAGCTTTCGGCCGGGGACAAGGACCGGCTGCGCGCCGAGGGCCGCGACGGCTACTGGCGCTTCCTGCTGGACCAGGAGCGGATCGAGTGGCGGGACGGCATCCTGGGCGAGATTTCCATCGACGCGGCCTCGGTCTCGGACCCGGTGCTGATCCGCGCCGACGGTCAGGTGCTTTACACCTTCGCGAGTTCGGTCGATGACGCAGAGATGGGCGTGACCCATATCGTGCGCGGCGCCGACCATGTGACCAATACCGCGACGCAGATCCAGATCATCCGCGCGCTGGGGTCCGAGCCGCCGGCCTTTGCCCATCACAGCCTGCTGACCGGCGCGCAGGGCGAGGAGCTGTCGAAGCGCCTCGGCACGCTGTCCATCAAGGACCTGCGCGAAAGCGGCGTGGCGCCCGAGGCGCTGCTGTCGCTGATGGCGCGGCTGGGCTCGTCGCAGCCGGTCGAACTGAGGATGTCGCTGGACGAGTTGGCCGAAGGGTTCGAGTTGAGCCAGTTCGGCGCCTCGCCCACCAAGTTCGACGCCGAGGACCTCTGGCCGCTGACGCGCGAAGCCAACCAGGCGCGTCCCTTCGCCGAGGTCAGGGATCGCATCGCCGCGCTTGGCGTGCCGGACGAGCTGGCCGAGCGGTTCTGGCGCGTCGCTTCGCAGAACATCACCAGGCTGGACGATCTGGCCGGCTGGTGGGAGATCTTCTCGAACGGCGCCGAGCCGCAGGTCGATCCCGAGGATGCCGATTTCATCGCCGAGGCGATGAAGCTCTTGCCGCCGCCGCCCTATACCGACGCGACCTGGGGCGAGTTCACCAATGCGGTGAAGGCGGCGACCGGCCGCAAGGGCAAGGGCCTGTTCATGCCGCTGCGCAAGGCCCTGACCGGCCAGGCGCATGGCCCGGACATGTCGGAGGTGATGCCGCTGCTGCAGGTGGTGCGGGCGCGCGGCTGAAGCACGCCGGCGCATCGTCGCGAAAAGGCCGTCCCTGGGGCGGCCTTTGTCATTCCGGGACGGTCATGCGGCGCAAGCCGTGGACCGGATTTGCATGTTTTGCCTGAACGCGGTTGCGGGCGGCGGAATCGCCACAGGCGAACCGGGTCAAAGCCCGCCAAGCCGCCCTGCAACCATGGCATGAGGAAATCCGACGCAGTTTCGCGGATTCATGGCCGGGCGGACGCAGGAACGCGCGTCCGCCCGGTCAGGTCTGAACAGAGGACCAAAGCACCGCTTACCAAGGTTAACAAACAACCGCTTACACAACGATGCCTGTATGCCCCGCCCGCGCGGAGAAGGGAATATATCCTTAAGTTAGATATTATTTACTGACCTAATAATGGCAGCCTGTTGATTTCCCGAGCGGTGCAACCATAGGCTGCGGAAACCGCGTTCCGGCGGATTGCCGCCTGCCGAAAGTGACGCAACGTCAGCCCGTTTGGACGGCTCAAGTCTGGCGCGCGAGACCGAATTGATCAATTCCACCATGAGGCGAGCGACCATGCCCCCGGTCCATGCCCTCGGTCCTCGGCGCCGTCCCGGGTCGGTGCGGAAGGCGCGGCGGCGGTGCGGCCTTGCCGCAATGCCGGGCCGCCGTGGTGCGGATTTCATTTGCCCGCCGCACCGGCAAAGACCCGGCGAATCCAGCCTTCGTCCTTGCTATGCGGGGCGAAATCCCATAGCTAGCGCGCTGAAACAGGCGGCGGCGCCGGACGGCAGGTCCGGGCGCCGATGGGGCCGCGCGGCCTCGACCCGCGCGATGGTTCGTGAATGAAGGAAGACAAATGCAGGTCAAGGAAACCCAGAACGAAGGGCTGAAGCGGGGCTATGAATTCACCCTGCCCGCGGCCGATCTGGCGGCGCAGGTGGATGCGAAGCTGAAAGAGGCCCAGCCCGAGATCGAGATGAAGGGCTTCCGCAAGGGCAAGGTGCCGATGGCGCTGCTGAAGAAGCAGTTCGGCCAGCGCGTCATGGGCGATGCCATGCAGGAGGCCATCGACAAGGCGCTGCGCGATCACCTGGAGAAATCCGGCGACCGCCCCGCCGTGCAGCCGAAGATCGAGATGGTCAACGGCGAGACCTGGAAAGAGGGCGACGATGTCGTCGTCACCGTGAATTACGAGGCCCTGCCGGCCATCCCCGAGGCCGACCTGTCGGGCGTCGAGCTTGAGCGGCTGGTGGTCGAGGCCAGCGAGGAGCAGGTGAACGAGGCGCTGGAGAACCTGGCCAAGAATGCCCAGTCCTTCGAGGACCGCAAGAAGGGCAGCAAGGCCAAGGAAGGCGATCAGATCGTGATCGACTTCAAGGGCATGGTCGATGGCGAGGCCTTCGAGGGTGGCACCGCCGAGGACTATCCGCTGGTGCTGGGCTCGAAAAGCTTCATCCCCGGGTTCGAGGACCAGCTGGTCGGCGCCAAGGCCGGCGACGAGATCAAGGTCGAGGTGAAGTTCCCCGAGGATTACGGCCATCCGGCCCTGGCCGGCAAGGACGCGGTCTTCGAGACCACCGTCAAGGCGGTGAAGGCGCCGAAGCCCGCCGAGCTTGACGACGAGCTGGCGAAGAAATTCGGGGCCGAGAGCCTTGAGGCGCTGAAGGGCCAGATCCGCGAGCGGCTGGAGGCGGAATACAAGGGCGCCTCGCGTCAGGTGCTGAAGCGGGCGCTGCTGGACAAGCTGGACGCTCTGGTCCAGTTCGACCTGCCCGAATCGCTGGTCGAGGCCGAGGCGCATCAGATCGCGCATCAGCTCTGGCACGAGGATCACCCGGAAGAGCATGGCCATGACCATGGCGAGATCGAACCGACGGACGAGCACAAGAAGCTTGCCGAGCGCCGCGTCCGCCTGGGCCTGCTGCTGGCCGAGATCGGCCAGAAGGCCGAGATCACCGTCTCGGATCAGGAAATGACCCAGGCCGTGCTGCGCCAGGCCCGCCAGTTCCCGGGCCAGGAGCGCGCCTTCTTCGAGTTCATCCAGCAGAATCCGCAGGCCCAGCAGCAGCTGCGCGCGCCGATCTTCGAGGACAAGGTCGTGGACCATATCGTCGAGGGCGCCAAGGTTTCGGAAAAGCCGGTGACCAAGGAAGAGCTGGAAAAGGCCATCGAGGCGCTGGATCAAGCCTGATCCCTCGCTTTGACTGCCACGAGAAAGGCCGTCCCCTCGGGGGCGGCCTTTTGCTTTCAGGCCGGCGGCCGCATGGAAGGTCCGCAAGGCTTCGCCCGCCGCCGTGGCCGACGGACGAAGCGGCGGCGGCAAGAGCTCCGCGGGTGGGCAAGCGGCACCGCCGGGGCATTCGAGTATTTGGAAAACGGAGAAATGACTGTCGGATCAGAGCCGATGCAGGCGCGGGTCGTGATCGGCGGGACCGCCGGGATCGGGGCCTTCCATCGGGTCGTGCAGCAGCGGATCGTCGCGCAGGTCCGGCATATGCGTGCCATGGCGGTCATCGGCGCGGTCCTCGCGATGCGCGTCGCGGCGGGCGCGCGGCGTGCTGCGGGGCTGCGGCGCTGCCGGCTTGCGGTCGATGATCTCGCGCACGAGGGTGGCGGCATCGCCGAATTCCCGCATGATGGTTCCGGCCTGCCCCGCCACGGTGCGGAAACCGGTTAGGGCGGCGGTCAGCGCCTGCATGACGTTCTCGACCCCATGGGACAGGCTGGCGGTATTCGCCTCGACCTCCTGCAGCAGGCCCTGGCGCGGCGCGCGACGGGCCGGGCGGGCCGGGCGGCCGGGCTGTGCCTCGGCGCGGATGCGGTCGGGGCGGCTGGCGGCGGGGGGCTCGCGCATGTCGCGCCCGGACGCGGCGTAGCGGGGGGGCAGGCTGTCCCGCGGGGCGGCCGGACGGCGGGGGTCCCCGTCCTTCTCCGAGACCAGGTCGATCAGATGCCGGGCGGCGATCACGGTGCCGGCGGTCAGCGCCGCCGCAACAAGGCCGGTGCCGCCCCAGACCAGCCATTTCGCGCCGCGCGAAGGATGCGGCCAGGGATGGCTGCCATCGGGGGAGACATCGCCATGCGGCGGGATGCGGCGCGATTCCATCGGCCCCGACGGGCGGCGATGGCCCTCGGGCACCGGGCGCGGGCCGAAGCGGGTCTGGCTGGTCTCGTCGGCCTCGGTATGGGTGATGGGCGGCGGGTCGTCCTGGTGGCGCATTCCGGAAAATCCTCTGGCGGCAGGGTGCTTTGCGGTTCAACCCCGCAAGCCGGGGAATGTTCCGCAAGCCGCGCGCCGCGGGCAAGAGGCGTTGCCGTCCGGGCATGAAAAAACGCGCCGGATCGCGGCGCGTTTTTCCTGTTCCGGCGAAGGCGCTATCAGTTCGCGGCTTCGTCCTCGTCGCGGCCGGCCGAGCCGATGTCGTCGAAGAGTTCGGCGATCTCGAATTCCGCGGCGGCTTCCTCTTCGGCGGCCAGTTCCTGGATCGACTTGCCCGAAGCCTGCAGTTCGGCCTCTTCGGCCGAGCGGGCGACGTTCAGCTTGATGGTCACGTCGACTTCCGGGTGCAGGTGCACGCGGACCTCGTGCAGGCCCAGCTCCTTGATCGGGGCGGTCAGGACGACCTGACGGCGCTCGATCGCGAAGCCTTCGGCATTGGCGACATCCGCGGCGTCACGCGGGGTGACCGAGCCGTAGAGCGCGCCGGCATCCGAAGCCGAGCGGATGATGACGAAGGCCTGGCCGTCGAGCTTCGCGGCGATCTTCTCGGCCTCGGCGCGGCTCTCGTCGTTGCGGGCGGCGAGTTCGGCCTTGCGCTCTTCGAAGGCCTTGACGTTGGCGTCCGAGGCGCGCAGCGCCTTGCCCTGCGGCAAGAGGTAGTTGCGCGCGAAACCGTCCTTGACCTTCACGACCTCGCCCATCTGGCCCAGCTTGGCCACACGTTCCAGCAGGATGACTTGCATGATCGTCTCTCCTTACTTCACGGCATAGGGAAGCAGGGCGAGGAAACGGGCGCGCTTGATGGCGCGCGCGAGTTCACGCTGCTTCTTGGCCGAGACGGCGGTGATGCGCGAGGGCACGATCTTGCCGCGTTCGCTGATATAGCGTTGCAGCAGGCGCGTGTCCTTGTAGTCGATGGCGGGGGCGTTGTCGCCCGAGAAGGGGCAGACCTTGCGGCGGCGGAAGAAGGGTTTGTTGGCCATGATCCTGGTTCCTTTCCCTTAGTTCCGGTCGTCGCGGTCGCGGCGTTCGCGGCGTTCGCCGCGGTCGCCACGATCCCCGCGCTCGCGCTCATCGCGCTTCTGCATCTGGACCGAGGGGCCGTCCTTGTGCTCGTCCACGCGGACGGTCAGCACGCGCATGACGTCGTCATGCAGGCGGGCAAGGCGCTCCATCTCCTGCACGGCGGCCGAGGGGGCGTCCGAACGCAGGAAGGCATAATGGCCCTTGCGGTTCTTGTTGATCTTGTAGGCGAGGGTGCGCACACCCCAGTATTCGTTGTCCACGACCTTGCCGCCATTGTCGGCGATCACGGTCGAGAAATGTTCGATCAGCCCTTCGGCCTGCGTGTTCGACAGGTCCTGACGGGCGATCAGCACATGCTCATAAAGCGGCATGTCTGCACCTTTTTTCGGGGCGCACTTCAACGGCGGGACAGCCCTTCCGCGCCCCGCCACGAGAGGCTGCGCCGGTTTCGCATTTGCGGAAGGATGCGGCCTTATAGCGGCCGTGCCGGGGAATGCAAGGGAAAACCCCGGAAACTCCCTGACAGTCGCCCTGGCGGCGATACAGTTTCCGCGCTGCGGCGAAACACGAAAATGTCAGGAAACTTGTCGGAAACCCTTGTTGATGCTGGGGCATTTTCTGGCAGAACGCGCATGACCTTTTCATCGGGAGTTCAGCATGAAATCCATCCTCGCCCCTGTCGCCGCAATCACGCTGCTTGGCGCCACCGCCGCCATGGCCGAGCCCGTGGTCTATGATTTCGACCCCTCGCACAGCCAGGTGGTTTTCGAATACAACCACATGGGCTTTTCGACCAGCACCGGCATCATCAACGGCGTGACCGGTACGCTGACCCTTGATGCCGAAAACCCGGCGAATTCCAGCGTCGAGGCGAGCATTCCGCTGTCCGGCCTGCGCACCGTCTCGGAAGAGCTGGACAAGCATCTGTTCGGCCCGGATTTCTTCAACACCGACGCGGCCCAGGCGGTCGCGACCTTCAAGTCCACCAAGGTCGAGCCCGATGGCGACAAGGAGGCGAAGGTCACCGGCGATCTGACCCTGAACGGGGTGACGAAACAGGTCGTGCTGGATGTCGACCTGAACCAGATCGCCGCCCATCCGATGACCGGCAAGGAAGCCGCCGGCTTCGACGCCGAGGCCGAGATCAAGCGTTCCGAGTTCAACCTGGGCAAGTTCGCTCCGGCGGTGGAGGACGAGGTCGAGATCAAGATCACCGTAGAGGCCGTCAAGGCCGGCTGAGCCGCCGCGGGATCGCAAGCAAAAGGGGCCCGCCGGGCCCCTTTTTTTCCGTTTTTCCAGCCGCTCGGGCCTACATCGGCGCGGGCAGCGGCGTTTCCTGGGTGCGCACCGGCAGGATCGGATGCTCGATCAGGGGTTGCTCGCCGGTGACGGCGCCGAGGAAGGCGACGATGTCGTCCACCTGCGCCTCGTTCAGCTCGGTGCCCAGCTGCGACGAGGACATGATCTGCACCGCCTCGCGCAGGTCCCAGACCACGCCCGAATGGAAGTAGGGTGCGGTCAGCGCGACGTTGCGCAGCGGCGCGGCGCGGAACACGTATTCGTCGTCAACCGTATTGGTGACCTCGAACCGGCCGGTATCGCCGGCGGGCAGGATCTCGGCGCCAGGCTTGGCGACCAGGCCGAAGGGGTAGTAATCCTGACCGCCCAGGTTGATGCCGTAATGGCAGGCGGTGCAGCCGGTCTCCATGAAGGCCTGCAAGCCGCGCATCTGCTGCTCGCTCATCGCCGAATCGTCACCGGCCAGGAAGCGGTCGAAGGGGCTGTTCGGCGTGATCAGCGTGGCCTCGAACTGCTCGATCGCGGCGGCGAAGTTGTCGAAGTTGACCGGATCGTTCTCGCCCGGGAAGGCATTCTGGAACGCCTCGACATATTCGGGCATCGAGGCGATGGTCTTGACCAGCTCGTCGGGGGTATTGCTCATCTCGACGCTGGCCTGGACCGGTCCCTTCGCCTGCTCGGCCAAGTCGGGCGCGCGGCCGTCCCAGAACTGCGCGGCGTTGAAGATCGCGTTCAGCATGGTGGGCGCGTTGCGCGGTCCCTTCTGCCAGCCGTGCCCGACCGAGGTCGGCAGGCCGTCCACGCCGCCCAGACCGACGTTATGGCAGGTCTGGCACGAGATCAGGCCCGAGCGCGACATGCGCGGATCGAAGAACAGGGCCTTGCCCAGCTCGATCTTTTCCGCCGTCAGGGCGACGCCTTCGGGATTGTCCTCGGTCTGCTTGATGGCTGTCAGTTTTTCCGGAATCGCCTCGAACACGCCCTTGGCTTCTTCGCGCAGGGCGCTGCTGTCGATGGCTGCGGTCTGCGCCATGGCCGGCAGAGCGGACAGGGCGAGACTCGTCGCTGTCAGCAGGGGGACGAGTTTCACGTTATGCCTCCTTCTTGGCTTGGTTCGGCGCGTGTGGGCAGACTTTGCACCCTGGCGGCACGCCGCGCTTTGA
The DNA here is from genome assembly GCF_000513975.1 of Paracoccus sp. J55. NCBI lineage: Bacteria > Pseudomonadati > Pseudomonadota > Alphaproteobacteria > Rhodobacterales > Paracoccaceae > Paracoccus > Paracoccus sp. J55. Next base: position 19,664 of record NZ_AZVA01000037.1, on the reverse strand, counting down.
TCTGGGTCAGATCGCGCCGAGGTTCCGCCTTGCCGGGCGTTGGCGCAACGGCTAATTGCATCAAATGCTTCCGGAAGACCGCCTTACCCAGATCGTCGAGCGTTTCGAATATCTCGAGGCGCGGCTGAATGCCGGCCCCGCAGCCGAGGAGATCGCCGCGATCAGCCGCGAATATGCCGAGCTGAAGCCGGTCGTGGCGCAGATCGCGGAATGGCGCGATGCCGCGGCCGGCATCCGGGAGGCCGAGGCCATGCTCGCCGATCCCGAGATGCGCGAGCTGGCCGAGGACGAGCTGGCCCGGCTGCGCGCCGCGCTGCCCGGGCTGGAACATGCGCTGCGCATCGCGCTTCTGCCGCGCGACGCCGCCGATGCCCGGCCCGCGATCCTGGAGATCCGCCCCGGCACCGGCGGCGAAGAGGCGGCGCTGTTCGCCGGCGACCTGCTCGCCATGTATCGCCGCTTCGCCGAGGCGCAAGGCTGGCAGTTCCAGCTGCTGGAACTGGCCGAATCCGACCTCGGCGGCGTGCGCGAGGCCGTGGCCCGGATCGAGGGCGAGGGCGTATTCGCCAAGCTGAAATACGAATCCGGCGTCCACCGGGTCCAGCGCGTCCCCGAGACGGAATCGGGTGGCCGCATCCACACCAGCGCCGCCACCGTCGCCGTGCTGCCCGAGGCCGAGGAGGTGGATATCGACATCCCCGCCGGCGACATCCGCATCGACACCATGCGTGCCAGCGGCGCCGGCGGCCAGCATGTCAACACCACCGATTCGGCGGTGCGCATCACCCATCTGCCGACCGGGATCGTGGTGACCAGCAGCGAGAAGTCCCAGCATCAGAACCGCGCCAATGCCATGGCGGTGCTGCGCGCCCGCCTCTATGACATCGAACGCTCGCGCGCCGATGCGGAACGCGCCGCCGACCGCAAGTCGCAGGTCGGTTCGGGCGACCGGTCCGAACGCATCCGCACCTACAATTTCCCGCAGGGCCGGATGACCGATCACCGCATCGGGCTGACGCTCTATGCGCTCGACCGCATCATGCAGGGCGATCTGGCCGAGATCGTCGATGCGCTGGCCGCCCATGACCAGGCGGCGCGGCTGGCCGCGCAGGGCGCGTGATTCCATGACCGGGGCCGAGGCGCTGCGGCAGGGTGCCGCCCGACTCGCCGCAGCCGGGGTTCCGGCGGCCGCCGATGATGCCCGGCTGCTGCTGGCCCATGCCCTCGAACTGCCGCGCCGCCACCTGGCTGCCGCGCTGGCCGCGCCCCTGCCGCCCGAGGCGCTGCGACGTTTCGACGCAGCTCTTGCCGCGCGCGCCGCCCGTCAGCCGGTCAGCCAGATCCTCGGCCGCCGCGCCTTCTGGAAGCACGAGTTCCGCGTGACCCGCGACACGCTCGACCCGCGGCCCGAGACCGAGGCGCTGGTCGAGGCGGCGCTGGCCGAGCCCTTCGCCGCGGTGCTGGACCTCGGCACCGGCACCGGCGCGATCCTGATCTCGCTTCTGGCCGAGCGGCCGGGCGCGCGCGGACTGGGCACCGACATCTCGCCTGCCGCCTTGGAGTTGGCGCAGGAAAATGCCGCCAAGCTTGGGGTTTGCGCGGATTTCCTGGAATCGGACTGGTTCGCCTCGGTCAGCGGAGAGTTCGACCTGATCGTCTCGAACCCGCCCTATATCGCGCTGGACGAAATGGCGGATCTGTCCCCCGAGGTCCGGGAATGGGAGCCGCGCAAGGCCCTGACCGACGAGGCGGACGGCCTTTCCGCCTATCGCGCCATTGCCGCCGGCGCGCCTGCGCATCTGTCGCCCGGCGGCCGCCTGCTGGTCGAGATCGGCCCGACCCAGGGCGCCGCCGTGGCCGCGCTGATGCGCGAGGCCGGGCTGACCGAAGCCCGCATCCTGCCCGATCTGGACGGGCGCGACCGGGTCGTGGCCGCCAGAAAGCCGCGCTGATCCGGCAAACTTCCGCGTTTTTCGCGGGATTCGACAAAATTTTCGCTTGTAAGCGACGCTGCGGCGTGTTTATTCGCAATTGTGACGGGGGCGCACCGCCCACGCACGGGTCAGTCACACTCAGATACCCAGCCTTTCACTGGTGACGCGGGAGCCGGAGCAAAACGCCGCACCTGCGCTGACGCCCGCCTTAGAATGACCCCAACCTCAGCCGGCCTTTGCCGGACATAAACTGACAACAAGCTGATGAGATCATCCAAATCCCGTTCGCGTAACAAGTCGAACCGACAGCGTTCGCTGGGCAATATCGTCAACCGCGTCTTCGATTCCTCGGGTCCCGAGGGCAAGGTGCGCGGCACGCCCCAGCAGATCATCGAGAAATACCTCACTCTCGCCCGCGACGCCCAGCTCTCCAACGACCGCGTGGCGGAGCAGAGCTTCCTTCAGCACGCAGAACACTACACCCGGATGCTGGGCGAGGCGCAGCGCGAGCAGGCCGAGCGCCAGAGCCAGCAGCACCAGAGCCGCGACGACGATTCCGAGACCGGCGGTCAGGCCGCTGCGGCCGAGAACGGCAACGGCCATAACGGCCACCGCCACCATCAGGATCGCCAGGACCGTCAGGATCGTCGCGACCAGGACCGCCAGGACCGGCGCGAGGAACGCCGCGACGACCGTCGCGACGAGCGCCAGCCCGCGCCCCGGGCGGAAGAGCGCCCCGCAGCGGCCCAGCCCGGCCTGCCCCCGGCGATCGCCTCGGACGAGGATGCCGCCGGCCCGGTCGAGACCCCGGAAACTGCCGCTGCGCCTGCCGATGTTCCGGCCGAGCCTGCCGCGGCCCCGGAAGAGCCCGCGGCAACCCCCGGAGAGCCCGCCGCCGAACCGGCCCCGCGCCGTCGCAGCCGCAGCACGACCGCCGCGCCGCGCAGCCGCAAGAAGCCGGCCGAAGAGGGCGGCAAGACCGCGGCCGCGAAATCCTCGGGCCGGGGCGGCGCCAAGGCTGCCAAGAGCCAGCCGGAAGGCGCCTCGGGCGATTGAGTTCAGCGCGGCGCGGCGGCCAGGCCCCGCGCCAGCGCGCAGAACCGTTCCAGGCCGATCTCCTCGGCCCGGGCGGTGGGGGCGATGCCGGCTTCGACCAGCAGCTCCTCGATGCGCGGATGCAGCCCCTTCAGCGAGGCGCGCAGCATCTTGCGGCGCTGGTTGAATCCGGCCGCCACGACGCGATTCAGCACCGCCGGATCGGCCGGGAAGCGCGGCTCGGGCAGGGCGGTCAGCTGCACCACCGCCGAATGCACCTTGGGTGCCGGCACGAAGGCTTCGGGCGGCAGGGCCATGACGATCCGCGCCTCGGTCCGCCATTGCGCCAGCACCGCCAGCCGGCCATAGGCCTTGCCGCCCGGCCGGGCCACGATGCGCTCGGCCACCTCCTTCTGGAACATCAGCGTCAGCGACTGCCAGAAGGGCGGCCATGCCGGCGGCGTCAGCCAGCGGATCAGTAATTCGGTGCCGACGTTATAGGGCAGGTTCGCCACGATGCGGATCGGCGGCGACAGATGCGCCAGGGGATCGACCTCCAGCGCGTCGCCATGGATTACCTCCAGCCGGCCGGGATAGGCGGCGGCGATCTCGGCCAGGGCGGGCAGGGCGCGGGCATCCTTTTCGATGGCCAGAACATGGCGCGCGCCCTCGGCCAGCAGCCCGCGCGTCAGCCCGCCCGGCCCCGGCCCGACCTCGATCACGTCGCAGGCCGTCAGGTCGCCCGCGGCGCGCGCGATCTTGGCGGTCAGGTTCAGGTCCAGCAGGAAGTTCTGCCCCAATTGCTTCTTCGCCCGCAGATCGTGCCGCGCGATCACCTCGCGCAGCGGCGGCAGCCCGTCGATGGCGCTCATCGCCGCGCCGCCATCTCATGCGCCATGCGCAGCGCCGCAATGACGCTCTGCGCATCGGCGATTCCCTGGCCGGCGATGTCGAAGGCAGTGCCGTGATCGGGAGAGGTGCGCACGAAGGGCAGGCCCAGCGTCACGTTCACCCCGCCGGCGAAATCCAGCGTCTTGATCGGGATCAGCGCCTGGTCGTGATAGGCGCACAGCGCCGCGTCGTATCGCGCCCGGGCCGCCGGATGGAACATGGTATCGGCCGGCAGCGGGCCGCGCAGGTCGAACCCTTCCCGGCGCAGCCGCTCGATCAGCGGGACCATCCAGCGCGCCTCCTCGTCGCCCATGACGCCGTTCTCGCCGGCATGGGGGTTCAGCCCGGCGATGGCCAGACGCGGCCGCGCCAGGCCGAAGTCGCGCCGCATCGCGGCATCGGTGATGCGGACGGCCTGCTCCAGTCGCAGGGGCGTCAGCGCCAACGGCACCTCGGACAGCGGGATGTGGATGGTCACCGGCACCACCCGGCAGGCCGGCTCGACCGAGGTCGAGGCCAGCATCATCGCCACCGGCACGTCGCCGGCCAGATGCGCCAGATATTCGGTATGGCCGGGAAAGCCGAAACCGGCGCCGCGCTTCAGCGCCTCCTTGTTGATCGGCAGGGTGCAGATGCCGCCGGCGGCGCCGGACATGGCCAGATCCACGGCGCGGGCGATGACCTCGACGACCGCGGGCGCATTGGCGGGATCGGGCCGGCCGGGTCGGGCCGGGGCCGGGAAATCATGCCGCAGCACCCCCAGCATGCCCGGCGGCACCGGCTCGCCCGGCGCCTCGACCTCGGCCCAGGCGGTGCCTTCCGGCAGATGCCGCGGATCGCCCAGAAACAGGAAGGGCACGCCCGAGGCCAGCGCCTTGGGGGCCAGCTCCGGCCCGACGCCCGCAGGCTCGCCGCAGGTCAGAATGATCGGCCGGGCTTCAGTCATTTTCTCTGTTTCCCAAATACCCTCTGGGGGTCCGGGGGGCGAAGCGCCCCCGGCCTCGACCGGGCTCACGGCCGGCGGATGATCGCATTGGCCCGCAACTCGGCCAGATAGTTTTCCGCCGCCTGGCCGACCTTGCGGTTGAAGATGACGTTGCGCACTTCCTCGCGGTCGGGCAGCGCGTCGGGCCCGGGCGCCGCGGCGCCCTCTTCCTCGGCGGTCACCGGCACCGCCGCCTCCTGCGCCCCCGCCGCCAGCAGCGCGGGCCGGCGCTTGCACAGCATCAACAGCTCGACCGCGCCGCCCTGATTGATGACGGTGGATTCGTTGTCGTCCAGCACCGCCAGGCGCAGGGCGTCGCCGGTCGGGATCTGGCCCTGCGGCAGGGTCTGGCGCTGGATCTGCTCGGGCGGCAGGCCGCGGGCATGGACGAACACATCGGCGCAGGTATCGGAAAGTGCCGCGATGCGGTTCGCCTCCTCGGCGCTCGCCAGGCGCAGGCGCAGGAAATCCAGAACCTGGTCTGTGGCGCCGGGGCGCAGCGTGCCGCGGGTGTCGCGCAGATAGAACAGCACCACCGCGCCCGGCACGCTCAGCGGCTGGCTGATCTGGCCCGGCTGCATCGACAGGATGATCTGCCGCAGCGAGGGCGGCAGGTTGGCCAGCGGCGTCCAGGGCAGGCGCCCGCCCTCGGGGGCCGAGGGCGTCGCGGAATGGCGCCGCGCCGCGGCGGCGAAATCCGCCTCCGAGCGCACGTTCTGCACCACCGATTCCGCAAGGTCCATGGCCTGCTCTTCCTGGCCGGACGGGGCGGGGATGATCAGTTCGGACAGGGCGACATGGGTGACGCGCGGCGTCTCCAGCGCGCGCTGCATCTCCTGTTCGATCTCGGCATCATCGACCTGGACCTGCGGCACGACGCGCTGGCGCACCACGTCGCGCCAGACCACGCCGGCGGCGACGAAATCGCGGAAGGCCTGGCGTTCGACCCCGGCCTGGCCGAGCGCGCGCACGAATTCCTCGACGCCCATATTGGCGCGGCCGGCGAATTCGGCGAGGCCGGCGTCGATCTGCTCGTCGCTGGCGGTGATGCCCAGCTGGCGGGCGGCAAAGATCCGCAGCCGGTCGTCGATCAGCGCCTGCTCGGCCGAGGCCCGGTCGGCGTCCGGCGCCCGCAGCAGCTGCATGAAGCGCATCCGCTGGTCCAGCTCGTAGCGGGTGACGGCCGAATCGTTGACATAGACCAGCGGCTGGAACGGATTGCCCTGCGCAAAGGCCGGGGAAACCCCGCTTGCCGCCAGCATCGCGGCCATGGCCGCCCCCAGAAGAATTCGCCGCATCAGCTCCCTCGCCGCATGGTTTTGCCGGACATTAGCGCAGGCAGGCGCGGCGCGCCACCGTTCCCGGACCCGGCTTCTGCTGGCCAAAGCCGCCCAGCCGGATGCCCAGATCGAAGCGGGTGTCCGGCCGCACCTCCTCCGAGGAGGTGAAGCGCCGCTCGACCGACATCTCGACGGTCACGCATTCGTTGCGGTATTCCAGACCCATCTGCGCCTTCTGCGCCCGGTCGGCGGTGAAGTCGTAGCGCGTCTCGGTCGTGGCCCACCATCCGCGGGCGACCTGCCAGCCGCCGGCCATGGTCAGTTCCGAAACATCCTGGGCGCGATTCTCGTTCTCGTCCGCGTCCAGCCAGAGATAGCCCGCCGAGACCTGAAGCCCCGGCCTGAACCATCCCAGCCGCAGCTCGTTGCGGCTGATGGTCAGGCTGTCGTCGAACAGCGCCCGGTTGACCAGCGCCAGCCCGTTCGCGCCCTGATAGGTGGTCGACAGCAGCCAGTCCGAGCGTTTCTTGCCCTGCGGCCCGGTGAAGGCCGGGCCGTCCGGGCCGGCCTGGGCAAAGGCCGGGTCGGGTTCGGTGCGGAACACGCGCCCCGCGGTCAGGCCGAGCGACCAGCCGGCCGGGTCGATCCGCGTCCAGCTGACGCCCAGATTGGCGCGAAAGCCGGATTCGCGTGCGTCCCAGCCCGGAAAGCGGTTCAGCGAGAACAGGTTGCCCTCGTCGAACTCGATCAGGCGGCTGTCCTCGTTGGGCACGTCGTCCTCGCGCGAGCGTTCGGGCGACCAGACCAGCTGCGCCACCGGCTCCAGGATATGCGTCACGCTGCCCGAATACCGGGCAAGCGGCCAGCGCAGCTCGGCCGCCAGCGTCGGATCGGCGCGGGCCACCCAGTCCTCGTAGTCGCTGTCCTGGTTGATGCGGTAGATGTCGGCGTTCACATGGCCCTCGACGGTGCCGACGAGGCCGCCGCGCAGGATCTCGCTGCGATGCCAGCCCAGGGCCACCGAGCCGCGCGCCATGTCGCGGCCCAGCACGTCCTCGCCGGACGAGCGGTGATGCGCATGCAGCGACCATTCCAGGCTGGCGATGCCGCCGATCCGGTCCGGCGTCCAGCGCCGCTTCCAGAGCGCGTCGGCCACGATCGAGGGGGTGGAGGCCTCGGGTTCGTCGTCGCGCAGCGATTCGTAATTGCCGATCCGCGCCATGACCATGCGGTCGCGGCGCACGCGGTCCAGGGTCAGGCCGCTCCACAGCCGGTCTGCCTCGGAAATGTCGTAATCCAGCAGATAGGCGCGGTTGCTGGCCATCTGGATCTGCAGGCCCAGCATATAGCCGCGCGGCAGCTCGAAGCGGGCGCCGCCGAACAGATAGCCGCGGGTCTCGCCCTCCTCGATGTCGTCGCGCGAGATGGCGCCATTCCATTCCATCGCGCCGTTGCTGAAGGCCTGGCGATAGCGCAGTTCCAGCGTGCTGGTGCGCGAGGCGGCGACATAGGGCGTCAGCGTGATGTCGGCATGGTCGCCCAGCGTCACGAAATAGGGCAGCTTGACCCCGAAGCCCAGCCCCGAGGTGGTGCGGAACTGCGGCTGCAGAAAGCCGGTCATACGCTCGACGCTGGGATCGGGCGCGGTCAGCCAGGGCAGGCTGGCGACGGGCAGGCCAAGCGCGCGCAGCTGCGGGCGGTCGAAATGCAGCTTGCGGGTGCGGGCGTCGTGGGTGATGGCGCGGGCGCGGATTTCCCACAGCGGGATCGGGTCCTCGGCGCAGATCTGGCAGCTTGAGGCGACCACGTTGTCCAGCCGGGTGACGGCGCCGTTCTGGCTGCGGCGCATCTCGCGCGCCGCCATCTGCATCTCGCGCGCCAGCACCAGCCGGGCGCCGCGCAGGATGCCGTCCTGCATGTTCGGGTCCAGCTGCGCGCTGTCGGCGATCAGGATGGTTTCCTGCGGCGTGCCGGCGCGGGCCGGCTCGGTCAGGTGGATCGGCCCCTCGATCTCGGCCGCGCCGGTCCGGTTGTCATAGACCACGCGCGAGGCGATCAGCCGCGCGCCGCGATACCAGATCACCACGCCGCCCCGGGCGGTCAGCTTGTCGTCGGCGCCCAGCGTGACCTCGTCGGCCAGCAGCGTCGCCGGGCTGCCCTGGGCTTCCTCGCCGCTGCCGGCGATGCGCACCGTGCCGGGCCGGCTGGCGACGCTGGGGGTATGCGAGGCCTCGGTCCCGTCGGCAAAGCGGGTCACGGCGCCGGGGTCCTCGGTCGGGGCCAGGGCGGGGCCGGCCGGGTCCTGCAGGAACGGGTCGGTCGGGCCGTAGACCGGCAGGGTCTGGCCCTCGGGCGTCAGGCTCTGGGCCAGCGCCAAGCCGGGCAGGGCCGCCGCCAGCAGCGCGGCGCGCGCCGTCCCTGCGCCCAGCCGGGTCTTGTGCCTGCGCGTCATCATCCGTCCTCCAGCCGCAAGAGTGCCCCCAGCGCAAAGAGCAGCGCCGCGACGGGCGGCGCCCAGCCGGCCAGGGCCGGCGGGATGCCGCCATTGTCGCCCAGCACCTGCGCCAGGTTGCGCAGGAAGAACAGGCCGATGCCGCAGCCGAAGGCGCCCAGCACCAGCAGCCCCATCCGTCGCCCGCGCATGTGGCGCATGGTGAAGACCGCCGCGATGGCCACCATGGCCGCCAGCAGCAGCGGCCGGGCCAGTTCCATCTGGAACCAGACCTTGTGCCGCTGGGCCGAGAAGCCCGCCCGCTCCAGCCCCTGGATGAAGGCCGGCAATTGCCAGACCGGAATCGCCTCGGGCCGGCCGAAACTGTCGCGGATGCGGGCGGCGGTCAGGTCGGTCGGCAGTTCCAGCCGCGGCGCGGTGCGGGCCATGGCCTCGGGATTGGGCTGGGTCAGCGGCCATTCCTTGGTGTCGGTCAGCTCCCAGGCGCCCTGGGTCAGCCGGGCGCGGGCCGCGTCGATGCGCCGGGTCGGGCCGGTCTCGGGCGAAAAGACCATGAAGGTGGCGTCGTAAAGCGTCGTCGCATCGGGGCTGGCGCGGCCGGCGCGGATCACCACCTGGCCCGAGGTCTCGGCCCCGTTCGCGTCGCGCGCGGGCAGGGCCTGGCGCAGCCAGACCGCGTTGTCGCCGACGCTGACGGTCTGGTCCTCGCCGCTGCGCATGCGCGCCACCGCGTCGTCATAGCGTTTCGTGGTCGCCGCCACCACCGGGTTCAGCACCGCCACCGCCAGCATCCCCGCCAGCGCCGCCGTGACCGCCGGCGCGCAGAGCACCCGGATGCCCGAGCGCCCCGAAGCGCGGATCGCCACCAGTTCGGAGCTGCGCGACAGGTTCAGGAACAGCGCGATCCCCGCCAGCACCGTGATCAGCGGCAGGATGGAATAGAAGCTGGCGGTGATGTTCAGCAGCGACAGGCCCGCCGCGCCGGAAAGCCCGATATTCTCGTCCGAGAAGCGGCGGATCTGCTCGACGATGTCGATCAGGAACAGGATGGCGCCGAAGATCGCGGCGATCATCACCAGCATGCGCAGGAAGCGCCGCGCGACATAGGTCGAAAGGATCATGCCGGCCCCCCTTTTGCCGCCGCCGCCTTCGCCCCGCCGCGCAGGCGCCGCGGCCGCGCGGCCAGCCACAGAACCGCGGCGCAGATCGCCGCGCCCACCAGCGGCGAGACATAGATCAGCGGCCAGCGCGCGGCATTGCCGGCCACCTGGTTCTCGGCCGCCGTGCCCAGGAACTGCACCACGATCAGGGCGATCACCGCCCAGATCACCTGCCGCCAGACGCCGAAGCGGCTGAACCCGCCCAGAAGCAGCATGGCAAAGCCCAGCAGCGCCGCGACCGGCGCCTGGAACGGCTTGGCCAGCCGCTCATGCGCCTCGGCCAGCGCCTTGTCGGGGGTGGCGCCGGTCGCGGCCAGCAGCTCGGGATCGGGGTCCAGCAGCCGCAGGGTCGAATAGGCGCGCAGGTCGCGCAGGCGGCTCGACCCGGTGTCGATCAGCGTGCCGAGGTCATAGGCCAGCTCGGAAAACCGCGTCACCGACAGGCTTTGCCGGTCGCCGGAATGGCGCAGGTTCTGCACCATGCCCTGCATCATCACCAGGCGCGGGCCCGCCTCGGTCCGGACCAGCAGCGCCTCGGTCGCGGTATAGGTGGTCTGGTTGCCCGGGTCGCGGGCGTCCTCAAGGAAGAAGTCCACCAGCCGCCCGTCCGCCGCGATGTCGCGGATGTAAAGCGTCACGCCCTGCACCGGGTATTGGAAGGCGCCGGCGCGGAGGAATTGCGCGGTGACGTTCTGCGCGATCTCGGCCTGGCGGTCGGCCAGCCGTCCCCGCGCCATGGGCACCAGCGAATGCACCAGCAGCGCCACCATCAGCCCGACCAGCACGCCGAAGACCAGCACCGGCCGCGCCAGCCGCCAGGGCGAGATTCCGGTCGCCTGCATCGCCACCAACTCGGATTCCGAGGCCAGCCGGTTGGTGCCGTAGGCGCTGGCCGCGAAGGCTGCGATGGGCAGCACGACCGAGATCACCAAGGGCAGGGTCAGCGCGGTGAATTCCAGCACCACCAGCGCGGTCTGCCCGTCCGAGATCAGCTGCTCGAACAGCGAGACGGCGCGGTTGATCCAGTAGACCGACACCAGCACCAGCGCAAAGAACCCGAACAGGGTCAGGAATTGCGACAGGATGTAGCGGTCGATGCGGGGCATGGGGGCTTTCGCGGGCTCGGACCCCGTCTGATTAGCCGCTGCGCGGGCGTTGGGAAAGCCCCGGCTCTGGTCAAGTCGCCCGCGCGTGACTAGTTTCCGCCGAGATGGAGCAACGCAAGAGGGCAGGACCATGACTCACCCGGTCGAAATTTCCTTCACGGCGATGGATGCCGCGGGGCTGGCCGAGCGGCCCGGCCGCGTCGCCATTCTGGTGCCGAAGGCCGGGCGGCTGCCGGGCGGCCTGCCGCGCGCCACGCGCGAGGCGCTGGCGCGGGCCTTCGCCTCGGAGGCGTGGAAGGCGGTCAAGCCCGGCAAGGCGCTGGAGCTGGCCTTTCCCGCCGGGCTGAAGGCCGAGGCGCTGCAGCTCGTCCTGCTGCCCGCCAATGCGGATGTGGCGACGGCCCGGGCCGCGGGCGCCAGCATCGGCGCGAAGCTGGGCAAGGCCGAGACCCTGGTCCTGGCCGGCAACCATGCCCGCGCCGCCGAGGTGGCGCTGGGGCTGGCGCTCAGGGCCTATGACTTCTCGGCCTACAAGACCAGGAAGACCGGGGATGGCGCCGCCCCCGAGGGCGAAGCGCCCGCCGAGCCCGCCGCCAGCACCAGCCGCACCGGCGCGGCCGAGGATGCGCGGCTGTCCGATGCCGCCGGCGGGCCCGGGCCTGTGGCCGACGCGGCCCCGGCCGGGACGCTGCGCGGCCGGGTGATCTTCATGCACAAGGACCCCGAGGCGCTGGGGCGCGCCGCGGCCGACGGCGCCGCCGTGGCCGAGGGCGTGTTCTTCACCCGCGATCTGGTGAACGAGCCCGCGAACGTGCTGACCACCAGCGATTTCGCCGACCGCCTGCTGGCCATGCGCGAGCTGGGGCTCGAGGTCGAGGTGCTGGAGGAGGACGAGCTGGCCAGGCTGGGCATGCGGGCGCTGCTGGCCGTGGGGCAGGGCTCGGAAAGCCCGTCCAAGGTGGTGGTCATGCGCTGGAACGGCGGCGGCGAGGCCGCGCCGCTGGCGCTGGTCGGCAAGGGCGTGGTCTTCGACACCGGCGGCATCTCGATCAAGCCGGCCGCCGGCATGGAGGAGATGACCATGGACATGGGCGGCGCGGGCGTGGTCGCCGGCGTCATGCGGGCGCTGGCGCTGCGCCGCGCCAGGGCGAATGTGGTGGGGCTGGTCGGGCTGGTCGAGAACATGCCCGACGGCCGTGCCCAGCGTCCGGGCGACATCGTGCGCTCGATGAAGGGCGACACGATCGAGGTCGTCAACACCGATGCCGAGGGCCGGCTCGTGCTGGCCGACGTGCTCTGGTATGCGCAGGAACGCTTCAAGCCCGCCGCCGTCGTCGATCTGGCGACCCTGACCGGGGCGGTGATCATCGCGCTGGGGCATGAGAATGCCGGGGTGTTCTCGAACGACGACGCCTTCGCCACGCAGGTGCTGAACGCCGCCAGGGCCGAGGGCGAGGGCGCCTGGCGCCTGCCGCTGGGACCGGGCTACGACAAGCTGATCGATTCGCGGCTGGCCGACGTCAAGAATACCGGCGGCCGGCCGGCGGGCTCGATCACCGCCGCGCAGTTCCTGCGGCGGTTCGTGCGCGAGGACGTGCCCTGGGTGCATCTGGACATCGCCGGCGTGGCCCTGCCGCCTGCCGAGACCGCGCTGGCGCCCAAGGGGGCCTCGGGCTGGGGCGTGATGACGCTGGACCGGCTGGTGCGCGACCGTTTCGAGAAGCAGGGCTGATGGGTTCGGCCCTGTTCTATCACCTGACCCGCTCGGGTCCCGGGCAGCTCTTGCCGATGCTGATCGGCAAGAGCCTGCAGGCGGGCTGGCGGGTCGAGCTGCGGGGCAGGGACCGGGCGCGTCAGGTGGCGCTGGACGAGAGGCTGTGGCTGGGCGAGGGCTTCCTGCCGCACGGCCTGGCCGGCGGACCGCATGATGCCCGCCAGCCGGTGCTGCTGACGGTCGAGGGCCAGGCGGCGGCGAATGCGGCGCGCTGCCTGATCGCGCTGGAGGGCGCCGAGGTCTCGGCCGCGGAATGCGGGGCGCTGGAGCGGGCCTGCATCCTGTTCGACGGCAACGACCCCGAGGCGCTGGAACGCGCCCGTGCGCAATGGCGGGCGCTGACGGCCGAAGGCGTGGCGGCGGAATACTGGTCCGAGGCGGGGGGGCGCTGGGAACGCAGGCAGTAGCGCGGGGCGTCGGGGGCTCTGCCCCCCGCGCGCCCTGCACCCCTTGGCGGGGCGCAGGGCGCGCTCCCCCCGGGATATTTGGGCAAGAAAGAAGCGGGTCAGCGTTCGAGGATGAGGCGGTTGGCCTCGATGCTGACGCGGGCGAAGCGTGACAGGTAGGACATGCCCATCAGCGACTGGCTGAGGTCGGCGCGCAGCACCACCGCCGGGACGCGGCTGTCGCGGATCTCGCCGATGGCGACCGTATCGAGCAGGACGGTCGCGGTCTGGACGATGCCGTTGGCGGTGCGCGCCTGGCCGGCATAGGCGAGGCTGTCGGGATCGATGCCGACCCGGGCCGCGTCCCTCGGCCCCAGCGCGATGGTGCTGGCGCCGGTATCGATGACGAAGCGCACCGGCGTGCCGTTCACCTCGGCCGTCAGGTGGTAATGGCCGTCATTGCCCAGCGGGACCTCGATCCGGCCGCCTTCGAGCATGCGCGCCTGGGGCGAGACCGCGCCGCGGATGTCGTCCCAGAGCCCGGCCAGGGCCACGGCGCCGAGGAAGATCAGCCCCCAGGCCGCCGCCTGCCGCAGGGTCTTGCCCGGGCGGTTGCGCAGCTCGACCAGCAGGAAGCCGCCGATCGCGATCAGCAGCAGCACGAGATAGGCGAGCCGGCCGAATTCCTCGCCCATCACACCAGCCCCGAGCCCTTGAGCCCGTCGATCACGAACTGGATCGACAGCGCCGCGAGCAGCATGCCGAAGAGCCGCGTGACCACCATGGTGCCGGTGCGGCCCAGCACATGGGCGATCGGCCCGGCCATGGCGAAAAGCGCCGCGGCGATCCCCAGCACCGCCAGCATCACGAGGTGGATCATCAGCGTGTGGCCGGGGCTGGCGTCCTGGCCGACCAGCAGGATCATCGAGGCCAGCGCCCCGGGCCCGGCCAGGAGCGGCGTCGCCAGCGGAAAGACCGAAGGGTCGTCGTCGTCGTCCCTGGCCTGGCCCTCGCGTCGCTCGGTGCGGCGCTCGAAGAGCATGTCGAGCGCGGTCAGGAACAGAAGCAGCCCGCCCGCGATGCGGAAGGCGGAAAGCGAGATGCCGATCCCGGCCAGGATCGCCTCGCCCGCCAGGCCGAAGAGCGTCATCAGCGCCGCGGCGATGGCCAGCGCCCGCCAGCCGATTCGCCGCCGCCTTTGCGGCGACATGCCGCGGGTCAGCGCGATGAAGAGCGGCGCCAGCCCCACCGGGTCGATGACCACGAAAAGCGTGACGAAGGCGCTGATGATCTGTGTGCTTTCCATGGCCGGCAGTATTGCGCGGAACCTTCGGAGGGGGAAGCGGGGCCGCGCGTCAAACCGTCCGATCACGCGTTTGGGGGTTTCGAAACAGCCGATCCCGACCTATATCGGAACGAATAGAGGCACCGCAGGGCCCAAGGGGGCCCGGCCACGGAGGTAAACAGATGCACGCACCTTCACCCATGGCGCTATTGCTGATCGCAATCGTCGTTCTGGTTCTTTTCGGGCGCGGCAAGGTCTCGTCCCTGATGGGCGAGGTCGGCAAGGGGATCACCGCCTTCAAGAAAGGCGTCAAGGAGGGCAGCGAGGATATCGACGCTGCCGCCCGCAGCGAGCCCAAGGAACTGGAGCAGCTGAAGACCACCGACGATATCGAGCGCGCCCGCGCCGAGATCGCGGCAGAACGCGCCAAGCTGGAGGCCGAGCGCGCCCGCGCCACTGCCGACAGCACGCTGCGCGACGTGACGCCGACCGACACCACCAAGCTCTGATCCCCCGGGTCCGGCGCTCATGTTGGATATCGGCTGGAGCGAGCTGCTGCTGATCGGCGTCGTGGCGCTGATCGTCCTCGGCCCGGAGGACCTGCCCAAGCTGTTCCACAGCCTGGGGCGGATCACGGCGCGCGCCCGGTCCATGGCGCGCGAGTTCAGCAGCGCCATGGAGGATGCGGCGAAATCCTCGGGCCTCGACGATGCGGCCAAGACGCTGAAGGACGTGAACGCGCTGAGTTCGAAACGCACGCTTGGCCTTGACGCGCTGGAGCGCGCCACCGAGCGGTTCGAGAAATGGGACCCGCTGAACCCCAAGCAGGAAGCCGGCCGCAAGGCCGCGCCCCTGCCAGATCCTTCGGCCCCGCTGCCGCCGCGGCCCACGGCCAATGACAGCGCCACGCCCGCCCCTTTGCCGCCCGCGCCGGGCATCGCGGCGCCGGCGGTTGCGACGGATGAGGCGCTGGACACCGCCGAGGGCCGCCGGCGCCTGCATGCCGTGCGCCGCTCGGACCGCGCTTGACACGATTGACAGAAGAGGCCGCTCCGTGGCGATGAAATCAGCCAAGCCGGACGATATCGACGACACTTCCGCACCGCTGATCGAGCATCTGGCAGAGCTGCGAACGCGGCTGATCTGGTCCGTGCTGGCTTTCGTCGTGGCGATGGTGGCGTGCTATTTCATCTGGAACCCGATCTTCGACTTCCTGACCCAGCCGATCTGCCAGGCGCTGGAAAAGCGTGACCAGACCTGCGGGCTGATCCTGCTGAAGCTGCAGGAAGGGTTCTTCGTCGCCATGCGCATCGCCTTTTTCGGCGGTTTCGTGCTGGCCTTTCCCGTGGTCGGCTACCAGCTGTGGCGGTTCGTGGCGCCGGGGCTCTATCGCAGCGAAAAGAACGCTCTGCTGCCCTTCCTGGTCGCCTCGCCGGTGATGTTCCTGATCGGTGCGGCTTTCGCCTATTACATCATCCTGCCCTGGGCCTTCGATTTCTTCCTGGGCTTCCAGCAGGGGCCGCTGGCGCTGCCCGACGATCCTGCCGCGGCGGCCACGCAGGCGGCCGGAGCGGTGGCCTCGGCCAAGGAACCCTGGGCCGGCATCGTCTTCCAGGGCTCGGTCGAGGAATACCTGACGCTGACCACCAAGTTCATCCTGGCCTTCGGCCTGTCCTTCCAGCTGCCGGTGGCGCTGACGCTGATGGGCAAGGCGGGGCTGGTGTCTTCGGAGGGGCTGGCGAGCGTGCGGCGCTATGCCGTCGTGGTGATCCTGGTGCTGGCCGCCATGGTGACGCCGCCCGATGTCATCAGCCAGATCGTGCTGTTCACGGTGATCTATGGGCTTTACGAGGCGTCGATCTTCCTCGTGCGCCGGATCGAGAAGAAGCGCGAACTGGAGGAACGGCAAGCCGATGTCTGAACAAGCCCTGCTGCGCGTGGCCGAGGCGCTGGAGCGCCTTTCGCCGCCGCCCGCCCCCGAGCCGAGCTTTACCGAGGCCACAGCCTATGTCTGGCATCCCGATCCCGACCGGTTGGAGCCCGTGGCCGAGGTCAACCGCGTCGATCTGGTGCAGTTGATCGGCATCGACAGGGCGCGCGACACGCTTCTGGCCAATACGCTGCAATTCGCCCGCGGCCATGCGGCCAACAACGCCCTGCTCTGGGGTTCGCGCGGCATGGGCAAGAGCTCGCTCGTCAAGGCGGTGCATGCCGAGGCGGTGCGTCAGGGCCTGCCCCTGGTGCTGGTCGAGATCGCGCGCGAGGATCTGGGTTCGGTCGGCCGGCTGCTGGCGATCCTGGGCAGGGCCCGGGACCGGCGCTTCGTGCTGTTTTCGGACGACCTGTCCTTCAGCCATGACGACACGCAATACAAGTCGCTCAAGGCGGTGCTGGACGGCGGCATTTCGGGCCGTCCCGCCAACGTGATCCTTTACGCCACCTCGAACCGGCGCCACCTGATGCCGCGCGACATGATCGACAACGAGCGTTCGACCGCGATCCATCCCGGCGAGGCGGTCGAGGAGAAGGTCTCGCTTTCGGACCGGTTCGGGCTGTGGCTGGGTTTTCATCCCTGCTCGCAGGACGAATATCTGGCCATGGTGCGCGGCTATTGCGATGCCTACGGCCTGCAGGTCCCCGAAGAGCAGCTGCGCGCCGAGGCGATCGAGTGGCAGGCGACGCGCGGCGCGCGCTCGGGCCGGGTGGCCTGGCAGTTCTTCACCGATCTGGCCGGGCGCAACGGCATCTCGGTCTGACGAGCCGGCCGCATCGGGCCCCTGTCCTTTTCCTTCTGGGAGGTTCGCGCCGAAGCGGCGCGGCACGTCCGCAGGCTGGACCCTGGTCGCGTGGCGGGGGGCCTGGTGCCGGACGGGGAGCGATTTTCGATCCGGGCCAAAAACTTTGACAAAGCTGCTTTCGGCCCCTTGACGCTCCCCGCCGCTCACCGTAAATCGCACGCACCCGTGGCGGAGTAGCTCAGCTGGTTAGAGCAGAGGAATCATAATCCTTGTGTCGGGGGTTCAAATCCCTCCTCCGCTACCATTTCCCTCCAAGACGCATCGCATGGTGCCGCAGGCGCCGGCAGGTCCGCGTCACATTGCCGGCCAGTCCTTGCGGCGGGCAGGGATTTTCTTCTCGTTCCCGGGTCAAATTTGGCAACTGGTTCTCCGCAGGGGGAACGGTTCATTCTTGAAAAAACGATTAACTTTGTCGTAATATCTCTGTCCCGGCATCCACGGCGCCGGTCAGGACAGGAGGTTCGGAATGACCAGAGTAGAGGAACTGCCCGACGAAACCATCGCATGGGTTCTGGAACGCGAGGTTTCTGCCGATGTCGCCCTTGCGGATATCGAATTGAATCTCGGCCAGGAACCTGACGAGTTGAGCCTCTACCGGATCAACGTGCTGCATGAGGCCGCCCGGCGGCTTCGGACACGGCTGGCGGAAGCTGGTCCCTGACCGTTCTCCCGGGCCGTCCCTGGCGATGAGGCGGCCATGGACTGTCCTCCGTCCGGTGTGTGGTCCGGCAAAGGCCGCGATCAGCCTTTCAAGACGAGTGTGATGCCGACAGGTCAGGGGGCTGCCACAAGTGTCAGATGCCGACCCGCAATCCGGCGACGGGCTCAAGCCGGCAGAGCTCGGACCTCAGGAGGTCAGATTCAAAATCCGGACAGGGCGGTTGCGGCGAGGGCGATGCGGTCAGTCCTTGGTCCTGCCGGACATGTCTCGATCCTGTTGAGACGTTTGCTGGGGCCTTGCCGGGTCTGACAGGCTTGCTTGTCGTTTGTCTTTCAAGGGCATCTCTACCATTCAGCGCCATGGCTTCACTGCGCCGGCACTCGGTCGACCTGGGACAGGCTGGTCAGAGAGGGCAGCTTGTCATCGCGGAGGATCGAGGCCCTGCGCATCGACAAGCGCGTGACGTTCGAGGGTTCATCCTCTTCCTTCGCCCGATCAGCCTGCTACGCTCCTTTTTCACCCGCCGGCTCGGGCCGGTGCGATGCGCTGTCAGGGATTTGCGCAGCCTTCCTCGAAACGCTTGGCATTCGCCTGCTCGCATCGATCGTGACAGCCTTCCATTTACCGGATTCGAAGGGCCATCCCTTTCCGCAGAGGCAACGCGATCACGCATGTTTTTGGGATCGCATCGTCGGCAGGGGGGATCTTCGCGACCAGCTTCCCGCCGGTTCCGGCACGACCTCGGTCAGTGTGCCGCCCAATCTGCCGGCGCGGCGTGATCCATCGACGTCATGCAGGCGAAGCCGTTGGCCGCTGCGCCGATCTCAGGCTGGGGATGCGCGGGGGCACGGGGTCCTCAATTCCCCAGACAGGGGCGCTGCATCCGAAAGCGCGATCATCCGCGCCCGCCAGGTCGCGGTCTGGGGGAAACGGGCGAAGGTCACGGCTGTTGTAACGGAGTGGGTCGGGATCAACGACATGGCCGATCATCGCGGCCTGCAGGTTGCGATCAGGCCGCCCGGAACGGGCTTCGGTCTCGGCCGCCGAACAGGCACCAGACCCCCAGGGCGCATGCTCAAAGAAAAAGCGCCACCTTTTCCGGCCCTTCTGCGTGGGCGTGCGGCGCCGGCTGCCGGTGGTGCGGGCAGGTGTGGCCCGCCTGCCGAAGCTCCGGCAGGCGGGCCAGTTCAGTGCCGGGCGGGTGGCTACGGCTTGACCACCACGAGATCGTTCTGGCGCCTCTGGTTTTCCGGCATGGCCTGATAGCTGTCGTAATCGGCGGCGAGGATCAGCCGGGCGAGGCCGGCCTCGCGCGCCGCCTTCAGGTTCTGGGCGCTGGTCTTTTCCAGGTCGCCCAGGGTGATCTCCAGGCCGGAGGCCAGAAACAGCGCCTTCGCCTCGAAGACCTTGGCCACATACTGGTTGTAGCCCTCGATGGTCCAGCTCGTGCCCGCCGTCTCGCCCTCGCCGTTCACGATCAGCGCCAGCGCCCATTCGCCCCGCGCATTCGTGGTCGCCTCGACCTTCTGCGTCACCACCCGCACCCCGCCGTCGAAAATGTCCGAGCCCTGCAGCGTGGCGACGATCTTGCCCGCGGCGACCGGGGCGAGCGTCGCGTCCACCAGCACCCCCCTGACTGTGGCTTTGTTCGGCATCTGTCCCTCTCCTCATCCGAATGGCCGGGCCATTATCCGGCAGAGGCGCCAGCGTTGCCGCAAAGGGCCGTGCAACGGGCGGCTAGGGCGCCTCCCCGGCCGGCAGGCCGCGGCTCTGGCGCCAGAGGTCGGGCGTGCTGCCCTCGGTCTCGCGGAAGACGCGGATCAGGTGCGAGGCGTCGCAGAAGCCGGTCTCCTCGGCGATGCGGGTCACGGTGCGGTCGGTGCGCGCCAGCAGCATGCGCGCCTGCGCCAGCCGGAT